>CAZEZF010000026.1:0-11336 GCA_964516495.1 uncultured Acidimicrobiia bacterium
GTGCCGAGAAACCCCCGGCTTGGCTCGATGTCCGATGGTAAACTCCCTGGTCAGCAGAAAGATGCCCAATCCAATCACCTGTTTTTTAACACCGTCCTAGCCCCAATTCTTCATACCCCCGTCACGCCGACACCGAAAAGGCCACGTCAAGCGTACTTTCACGGCGTGTCAGGCGATCACCCTATAGGTGAAGGGCGCGCTCCGGCCAGGCGAGGCCGTCAAGCAGCTGTTTTCCCAGTTCAGAGAGTTCTTTGCATCTCTCTCGGTTACCCATTCAAACCCCCGCATGAAAAATCGGGGCTAATGATGTGAGCATGTCGCCGGCGGCTCCCATCGTAACATTTACACACCCGATCCGAGCGGCGGTATCTCGGTGTGCGGGTAGAACCCTCCGGATCGAGGAACTGCGCCTGGCCGATCCGGGGAAGGAGGAGGTCAGGGTACGCATAACGGCTACGGCTATATGTGGGAGCGACCTCGCCTACCTCATGGGTGAGTGGGAGGCGCCTCGACCCGCCGTGTTCGGACATGAGTCATCCGGGGTGGTTGATGCGGTTGGTACGGCCGTCGCCGGGTTGAGCGTCGGTGATCGGGTGGTCGTCACGCTGGTGCGCACCTGCGGGTCATGCCGGTTCTGTATCCGGGGCTATCCGGTGGCTTGTTCGGGGGAGTTCGGACCGGGCGGGCGGACCCCGTTACGAGACTCCTCCGGAGCGCGGGTCTACCAGGGACTGCATGTCGGTGGATTCGCAACGGCTGTCGTCGTGCATCGTTCGCAGGTGGTCAAGATTGCTGCGGGGATGCCGCTCGAGCTGGCCGCCCTACTCGCCTGCGGGGTGATGACCGGCGTGGGAGCGGTGCTCAACACCGCGCAAGTCGAATCCGGGTCGCATGTGGTGGTGCTGGGCTGTGGCGGTGTGGGTATCAACGTGGTCCAAGGGGCCCGCCTGGCGGATGCGGCGACCGTCACCGTGTTCGATCCGGACCTAGGCAAGCGGGAAGAGGCTCTCCGTATCGGCGCCACCCACTCGGTCGCCGACGGTGAGTCACTCCGCGAAGGGGTTGAGGCCGCCACAGGAGGAGCGATGGCTGACTATGTAATCGTGGCAACCTCGTCGGTGGCCGCTGTGGAAGCGGGGTTCAGCCTTCTGGCGCCGACCGGTTCGCTGGTACTGGTCGGGATGCCGCCGACCGGAGTTACTGCCCGGATGGACGTTGGAGCCGTCACCTCGCTCAATCAGCGGGTGCTTGGTTCGAAGATGGGTTCGAGCCGACCGGAGACGGATATTCCCCGACTGGTTGACCTCTACCGGCGAGGTCGGTTGGAACTCGAAGGGTTGGTGGACGAGCGCTATCCTCTCGAACGGATCAACGAAGCGATCGAGTCGGCGGCGACCGGTTCGATCCGTAACCTGATCATCATGGATGAGACGAGGGCGCTATGAAAATCGCCGAAGCGGAGACGTTCGTTGTTGCAAACCCACCGCCGTCGCGAGGGGGCCGTTACTTTGTTTTCGTCAAGCTCACCACCGACGACGGGATCACCGGATATGGGGAGCACTACGGGGCGACATTCGGTCCGGTGGTCATCGAGGCCATGTTGCTCGAAACGGCCGAGGCGCTGCTCGTCGGGGAGGATCCGTTTCTTGTCGAACGGCTATTCCGTCGCGCCTACGGGCGCGGTTTCACCGCCCGGCCCGACGTTTCCATGGCCGGGGTGATCAGCGCTCTGGAGATGGCCTGTTGGGACATCATCGGCAAGGCCCTGGACAAGCCGATCCATGCCTTGCTGGGTGGGCAGGTGAGGGATGCGGTCCGGTCCTACACCTACCTCTATGCCGAACCGGGCGATAACGCCGATGTTTATACCGATCCCGCGCTGGCGGCTCAGCGGGCTGTCGAGTATGTGGAGGCCGGGTTTACCGCCTTGAAGTTCGACCCGGCCGGACCCTACGCGTCGATAGGCGGCTACCAGCCTCTCCTGTCGCGGATCGACCTGTCGGCGCGTTTCTGCGAGGCGATTCGTGAGGCGGTCGGGTCTAGCGCCGACCTGTTGTTCGGGACACACGGCCAGTTCACCGCCGCCGGGGCGATCCGGCTGGCCAAGAAGTTGGAGCCCTATGATCCGTTGTGGTTTGAGGAACCGGTTCCACCGGACGATGTTCAGGGAATGGCGAGGGTTCGCAGCCAAACATCGATCCCCATCGCCGCCGGAGAGCGACTTGCCACCAAGGTCGAGTTCTCTCGGTTGATTTCCGCAGGTGCGGTTGACATCCTGCAACCCGATCTGGGGCGCTGCGGGGGAATCCTGGAGGGGAAGAAGATTGCCGCCGTCGCCGAAGCGCACGGGTTGCAGGTGGCGCCCCATTGCTACAGCGGCCCGATCGTCGGCGCCGCCAACCTGCAGCTGGCCGCATGTACCCCGAACCTCCTGATCATTGAGGCTATCAAGGACTGGGGCGGTTTCCATGCTGCTCTCTTGAAGGCGCCGATCGGGTTCGAAGACGGCCACACGCTGGCGCCGACGGGACCGGGCCTCGGTGTAGAACTCGACGAGGAGGTCGCCCGAGACCACGCCTTCGACGGTACGGCGCTCCATATCGAGATGGTGGACGATCCGGTCGACTACCGGGATCCGCGGTGGTCCGGTCCTGCCGGGGCGGTGTTCTGATTCGTTGATTCGTGTGTAGCGATGACTTTTCTCTGTATGGGCTTGGTTAGAGGCTCGGTTTGGGTTCCCGCCTTCTCGCGATTCTTGCTCTTTAGTCGGGTCTTTGATCGCAGTAATAGTAGGTTGTTTGTATCCTATATGTGTTGTATACTGATAGGTAGCTAAGCACCGCCGGTTCAGTTACGGTACCGACCGGACCGGAGCGGGGTTCACATTGTTGTTCCTACCCTGATAAGGGGATTGGCGTAACTCGTTCGACTCGAACTCACCTTCCTCGAACCCTTCCCGCTGGTGGATTCGGGTAGGTGAACCACTCGGTCGCCCATCTCGCTGGACGAACATGTCGGCCTGATGGAGCTATCGGCCGATGTGGACGAGATGATCAAACGGGTGGCGATGTATAGAGACTGAAACGTAGCTCTATCCGGGGTTGGGGCCGGCGCCGGGCTACGTGTCAGGGTCGGGAGTGGAAGGCGCCATTCACGGCGCCCGATTGGTGATGATCGTCACCACCACCCCGGCCACGGTGAACAGGATGCATATTCCGAGCAGGACCAAGATGAATATCGGGATCCGCCCTAGCAATGCCCCTAGTCCCAGGGTCATGACGCTCAGGGCGATAGTCAAGGCGCCGCCAACCACCGCGGTGACCAAACCGAGATCGGCTAAGGCTCGGCTGCGGTCGGTTCTCGAATGCCGCTGTCTCAATCCTGCCCCGCGGCGCTATCCGGCGCGACGCCGTTCCGGTCTTCTTGATCGGCTAGTCGCCACTCATTCCACTCGCGCAGGGACCGATCGGCCAGCACCACGACGATTCCCACGCCTGCCGCGGCAATCAAGCCGGACAGCAAGCCGACTATCAAGTTGGTCACCAGGCTGCAACCGGCGCCGCTGCAACCAACCCGGCTGACGGTCCAGCCGATGAATCCGCCGACAGCCCCGGCGAGCAGAACCGGCAATGCGAAGGTGTAACGAATCCGGCTCACTTCAATCCTTACTCCGCAAGGGGCGCCCTTTCCGGTCGTAGCCCATGGCTTCCACCAGCCCCGGCGGTGTTAGCTCCGGAGGAACCGTCAACGTGTCCACCCGCTTGCGAATCGGGCGTTGAGCGGCGCGGTGGGCGTCGGTGGTCCAGGCAAGAAATGTGAGAGCCGCGATGACAGCCAGCATACCCAGCATCGCCGGAGGGCTCAGCCCTACCGCAGAGATGACGCCGATGACGGGTAGCGGCACACGGATAATCCACAGGGCGCCGGATACAGCCCGCGCATAGGCCCAACCCGCCGCCAGGCCGAGACCTGCCAAAATCCACCCGGTGGGAGGCATGGAGGGTATGGCGAGGGCCGCGACGAAACCGGGTAGCCACACAAGGCCTAGAGCCAGGGCGGTCGCCCGAACCGGAACACGGTCGGGCTTGGTCTGATGAAACCACTGGTCGAGTCGACTCGACCACGCAGTTCCCACCCCGCCGGCATGTGACAGGAGGGCGATGATCCAGAGCGGATCGACGGATAGAGCGGTGGCGGCTATGGCCCAGACACCGGCCAGGACGGCGATCGAGTTGCGGACCCACCGTCCGGGGGAGAGAAGCATGGCCACCAGGTTCAGGGCGTTGGCCAGAAGTAGGGATAGCGCAAGGAGGGAAGCAACCTGCGGCGTCCAGGGGGACGAACCGAAGACGAGCCGTCCCGACCAGAGCAAGGCTGCCAGGAGCATGAGGGCTGATGAGACGGATGCCATACGGAACACGTTCGTATTGTGGCGCGTGTGGGTTGTCTTGTGAAGCCACCGTCTAGCCTTTCGGAAGGTGGAGTCTATTCGTGACGCTTCATGGCCCGGCGAGGCCGTATTCTGTTCGGCTTGTGGCGCTCGTCTTGAGCGCGCCTTCCTCTACTCGAGGGACCGTGGTGTCTGTCCCGACTGTGGTCGAATCGATTTTCGTTCACCTTCGGTAGCGGTGGCGGTGGTGCTACGCGACGAGGCGGACCGTATCCTGATGGTGAAACGCGGCCCGGAATCGTCGCGTTCCGGAAGATGGTCGATGCCCGCCGGGTACATGGACTATGGCGAGGAGATCAGGGAAGCCGGCGCTCGCGAAGTACTCGAGGAGACAGGCTTGGTGGTCGAAGTGGGGGCGCCCATCTTCGTGGCCACCAACTTCCACGATCCGCTCAAGGTGAGTGTGTGCGTATGGTTCGCAGGGCGGATCGTGGGTGGTCGACCTGTGGCAGGGTCGGACGCGGTTGACCTGGGGTGGTTCGCTCTCGACGCCTTGCCCGACCTGGCGTTCGATACCGACACGGAGCTATGTCGACAGTTACGAATCGGACCTAATCTCAGGTTGATGGTTCCTGAGGAAGTCAGCACTGTGCAGTCCCTCGGTCATCACCCTCCTAGGAACTCCTGACCAGGGAAAAGATAGCTGGTTGGTGGCCTCGCTTGACCGGGTAGTGACCCCTTCACTCGCCGGGTGATCGCCTGACGCGCCGCGAGAGTGGATTGACGCGGCCTTTTCGAGGTCGGTGTGACGGGCATGAAGAATTGGGTCAACATACAGAAGGGGTAGGACAGAAACGGTCCCCCGAGTCCCGCCGACCGCGTCGTCGGCTGAGAAACTAAGACGATCTCCGGTCGCGCAACATGACCTCTTACGTGGGTTACAAACCGAGCGAAGTAAAGATTCAGGCGACCGGATCAGCTCGGAGGAAGGACCCGCGAGTTTTCCACCCACAATTCACCCGGGGTGAGGCTCAGTATCTCGCAGTGGCCCGGTTTCCGGTGGTGAAGAACATCGAGGGGTTGTCCGGTGAGTTCAAGGCGCGCCGCTTGAATCGGGTCCTGATGTGAGACCACCACGATCTCGGCGTCGGGATCCCGTTCGGCCAAGTCGGTGATCGTCCGGGAGAGGCGCCCTGCAAGAGCGTGGAGAGTCTCCGGGGCGAACTCCATGCAAGTCGGATGGCTGAGATAGGCTTCCAGTTCTCCTGGTCGACACTTCTCGAGGTCTTGCCAACGAAGACCTCTCCATCGATTCAAGAGTCTCCACTCGATGAGGCCGTCAACCGGCGCCGGGCCGAGACCATGGTGGTAGGCGATCAGGGAGGCTGTTTCCATGGCCCGGTCGAGGGGAGATGAATACACGGCGGTGATAGGACGGGCGGAAAGGAAGCTACCGGCCCAGCCCGCCTCTTGAAGCCCTCGTTCGCTCAGATGGAAGCCCGCCAGATCGGCGTATACAACGTTGCGTGGGTTGTAGACCTCTCCATGACGTACCAGATGTACAACTGAACCCATTCCGACAGGCTAGCCCGCCGAGAATCACGAAATGACCAGGCTCACGTATCGACGGTACACACGGAGATTAGCCCTGATTCTTCATGCCCCGGACACACCGACCTCGAAAAGGCCGCGTCAAGCGCAGCATCATGGGACGTCACGCCTTCACCTCTGGGTGATGGGGGCGCCCCGTCCAGGCGAGGCCGTCACGCAGCTATCCTCCCAGGTCATGTGGTTAATTTCACCTCGCTCGGTTACCCATCCAAACCCCTGCACAAAAAATTGGGGCTAACGAGTGTCAGCCCCCCGCATCGCCGAGCCCATACTCCATGTAGATATGGACGCCTTCTTCGTCGAGGTCGAGCGCCTGGATGAAGAACGGTTGCGAGGCCGGCCGGTGGCGGTAGGTGGAGTCGGGCGCAGGGGTGTGGTAGCTTCCGCATCCTATGAAGCCAGGGCCGCCGGGGTCTTTTCCGCGATGCCCATGAGCGTCGCCAGACGTAACTGTCCGGGTCTGACGGTCGTTCCGGCCCGCCACGAACGCTATGCCGAGTTCTCTACCCGCATATTCACCATCTTTGAGGACTTTACACCTCTGGTTGAGGGTCTATCGTTGGATGAGGCGTTTCTTGATATCGCAGGTCTCCGGCGGCATTATCCGGATGCCGAGGCGGTAGCGGAGGCCATTCGCGCCCGGATACGGAGCGAACTCGGTCTTCCTGCTTCGGTCGGCGCCGCCACAACCCTCCATCTGGCCAAGATGGCATCCGGCCATGCCAAGCCGGATGGTGTTCTCGTGATAAAGGAAGGAATGGAGCGGGAGTTTCTTCGGAGTCTGCGGGTGGAGGAACTCTGGGGTGTGGGGAAGGTAACCCGCCGAAAGTTAGGTGGGTTGGGGATCGATACGGTCGAGGATCTGGAGCAGATTCCCCAGAACCTCCTCGAATATCACCTGGGTAAAGCCGCCGCGGCCCGGTTGCTTCGCCTAGCCCGCGGTATGGACGAAAGGGCGGTTACCCGGGACCGGGATATCAGGACGGTTTCGGTCGAGCGGACCTATGAGGAAGACATCATCGGTCTGGAGGCGATCCGAACCGAGTTACTCAGGCATTGCCATCGACTCGCATGGCGGCTCCGTCGGGCCGGGTTGACGGGCCGAACCGTGTCGATCAAGGTCAGGCTTCCGGACTTCACAACCTTGACACGCTCCGAGACGATGCCGGTAAGCAGCGACCTGTCGCTCCATCTTTACGAGGCTTCCTGCAGACTCCTCGACCGTTCGGGACTTGCCGAGCGGCCCATCAGGTTGCTGGGGGTAGGGGTTAGTCGGCTACGCAGTTCGGAGGCGCCGAAACAGCTGACTGTGTACGGTGGTAAGGATTGGGATCAACTTGCCGATGCCGTTGACCGGATTCACCTGAGGTACGGGCGCGGCGCCGTCGTACCGGCGCGACTCCGATCCGGTTCCCGCGACTCGGAGCGGGCGTCCGATGACATATTCTGAAGTCTGGACATCGCAGAAGTCTGCGTCGGCCTGTTGGCAGGGTCGGCGGCCGCCAAGACAGCCGCCATTGGCGCCAAGAGGGTCGTATAATGGTCAAGGACTGGAAGGGTGGAGCGGCTTAGATATGCCTTTGAACGAACGTGAGCGCCGAATACTTGATGAGATTGAGCGGCAGTTCCGGACAGAGGATCCTGAATTGGAGCGTCAAGCATCGTTATTAAACCGTACTGCGCACCCACGTTATCCGGTAGGTCCGATAGCCGGAGTGGCAGTCGGACTCACCCTGCTGGGTACCTTCTGGCTTGAGAGGATCGGTACGTTATTGGCTCTGGGAGGATTCATAGTCATCGTCGTGTCGGTCACAGCGCTGATCCAGGTTCGGCGTAATTCGGGTGAAGTGCCCAATCACCCGAACCGTGGTTCCCGGTCAGGCGCCAAAAACGGTCGCTGGCCTTTCCGCCGCTGACCATAACACTTGATTAAGATTCAAGGAGCCCTGGGCGGAGTGGGCGTAACCTGAAGGCTTTTCGGTTCTGTTTCCACGCTGCTCTGTGAGCATGTGAGGATTTTTAGCCAGACGGGGATGCGTGCATCGTCGTCTGCGTCAGAGGGAGATAATCTTGCAGGAAGCCTTCAACACGGCTCAGACCTCCAGATTGACCGGTTGTACGGCATCCCAACTTCGCTACTGGGATAACGTACGACTTATCAAGCCATCGATCCAGCAGACAGGTGGCAGACCAGGAGTCCAGCGCTTGTACTCGTTTCGAGATCTGGTGATTCTCCGGTCGATACGGAGTTTGAAGGACAACGGTATGTCGTTGCAGAGGATCAGACGGGCGTGGGGATACTTCCGTCGTAACGGAATGGACCCGGGAGAGTTCCGGTTGGTCACGGACGGCGTGACCATTTTCGGTGTCGCCGAGGACGATGATCTTCTGCTCGACACCTTACGCGAGGGGCAACTTGCTTTTTTCACGGCCCTTGATGAGATAGCCCGAAACGTTGAAGAGGACACCACGCTGTTCGAGTTGGACCGGGATCGCTTTCGTGATCTGCTCCAAGGCAGCCGCGACGAGGTTCACAGTCTGGTCAAGTCCGTTTCGGGATAGGGTCTTCCGGGAGGAGGCGCCGAGCAAGGGCGCGCCGACGCACAATGTGTGAAAGTGAAGGAAGCGGCGTTGTCTTCGACAGGTAGGAATCAAGGTCCTGATTCTCAGCTACGTCTAATCCTACGGCGCCAGCGTAAGAACTCCTCGACCTCTTTCCGGGTGGGCCGAGAATCATGAGATCCGTACGCGGTGAGCAAACGCCAATCGCGATAGGTGGGTTCCGGAACCGGCAGATACGGAAATCTGAACAACCATCGCACCGGCGCGGTGGCCACTGCGAGTCGTAGTATCTCCGGGGCTAACGATGGATGACGAAGAGCCACTCTCAGAAACACGAGGTTCACGGATTCACCAGACCGGAAACTCCAATAGGGATTGGCGTATTGGCGGATGACTCCCCGTTAGTACGGTTCGTTGCCCGGTCTCCACTTGATCGAGCATCCCATAGAGGGATACTGGGCGCCGCCGACCGGTCGGTCTTCCAGCACGCTGTCCAAGGCGGCTCTCAGGTCTTGACCTGTCACCGGTACACCGGAACCCGGTCGAGAGCGATCGAATCTTCCCCGGTAGACCAACGTGCGATCCGGGCCGAACAGGAAGAAGTCCGGAGTACAGGCCGCCCGATAGGCCTTGGCGACTTCCTGGGTTTCGTCGTAGAGCACCGGAAACCGGTACCCGCGCTCGCGGGCCACGGCGCCCAGTCTCTCCGGAGCATCATCCGGATAGGTAATGGCATCGTTGGCGCTGATCCCCACGATGGCCACATCCTTTCCGGCATAATCATTCGAGAAACTGGCCATTCCCTCCTGGATGTGTACGACGAACGGACAGTGATTACAGAGGAATATGACCACAAATGCCTTATGGCTCGCCAGATCTGCAAGGCGCACCGTCTGACCGGTGACCGTATCCGTCAGATCAAACTCGGGCGCAGGGGTCCCGAGGGCCAACATGGTGGACTTCTCAGCTGCCATTGTTAATCGTGACTCCCTTGACCGTGATCCATACTTGATAAACCTAGGTGGAGAGTAGCAAGGAAAGGCCGCGTTCCGTAACCCATGGATGAGGAGGGTGCCGGAGAATGCCCGGTTGGCCCGACAGTTAACCCCAATTTTTAATGCAGGGGTTTGGATGGGTAGCCGAGAGTGATGCTAGGAACCCCCTGACCTGGGAAGATAGCTGCGTCGTGGCCTTGCCTGCCCGGAGCGTGATCCTTCACCCGCAAGGGTGAACGCCGGGACGCCCCATGATGCTGCGCTTGACGTGGCCTTTTGAGTTCGGTGTGTCAGGGGCATGAATCAGAGTTGACGACAACACCCTGGTCAATGCTTCTCCGCTGTGCTCTCAAACCCCACGCACAAAAGTCGGGGCTAGCCAGGTATTTCATACGCGAGGGCGGCGGCGAAGCGGTCGTCACCCAGACATTCAAGCTGCCAGACACCGTGGTGAGGCTCGTCGGAGCGGAACATACCGCTATCGGCGCCGTGGAGCAACGCCGCAGGCGCCCGAACCTTTGACACGTCCAGAGCGTGTCCTATGCCCATTGCCTTGATGATGGCTTCCTTGATCGTCCAAAGACGTAGGAACATATCGGTCTTATGCGGATCAGGCAGCAAGGCGCACGCAGACCTCTCCTGGTCGTCGAGAACCGAATCGATCAACATGTCGAGATTCCGGGGGGGACGGCGTTCCTCCACATCTACCCCGAGGCGGCCCGCCGGGGCGTGCGCGATCAGTCCGTTGGCGCCGCTATGGCTGACATTGAAACTGATCGAGGCCGGTGTTCCGCCGGTCAGGGCGACAGGTTTCCCGCGGTCTGTCGTATCAAAGGTTATCTCGTCGATTTCGCATCCGAGTTGGCCCGCCAGGATGGCGCGGAGGGCTGCCCGGGTCAGCCCGAAACGTCGACGGGGACCAAGGTACCGGTAACGCTCCCAGCGTAATCTCTCTTGGTCGTCGAGCCACGAGACCGCCAGCCGCTCTCGGGCTCGGTGTGGAGAAAGCCGGACATGCACCACCGAGACATCTCCGAATTCTTCCAGAATTGTCCACCACCGGTCCGTGACGGTGTTTGTCCCAGTCGCCATGACAGGCTAACGGGAAAGCCCGGAAGAGAGAGTTTGTTCCCTGGCCGTAGACTGCGCTGAGCAGGTAGTCCGCCAACCGGTGAACGCCGCAGTATCCATGTTTTTATGACCTCCCGGGACGTCGTCGACATCGTTCTCGGCTATGTGGCCGCAGCCACCCTCCCAGGGCAGGTTGCGCTATGCGGGTTCGGCGAGAAGGTACGGGATCCAGCTGGGATCCCGAGATGTTCCGAGCGCCGAGTACAGCCAACCCTGGTATGTAGGAGTGACGGGGGTACGGGTGAGTTTCAGTCCGGCCTGTTCGGGCATCCGGCTGCCCTTGCGGATATTGCATCTACGGCAACAAGCCACCACGTTTTCCCATGAGTGTTTTCCTCCTTTTGCTTTGGGAACCACATGATCCAGACTCTCCGCCGGCGCCCGACAGTACTGGCATCGATGACCATCGCGCGCGAATACGGCCCTCCTGGTCAAAGGTACCCGCCGATGATAAGGAACCTTTACATAGTTACGCAGACGTATTACGGAAGGGACTTCAAAAGTCCGCTCGGCGCTGGACCACCGGTGTTCCGCCGCAGCTAGGATGTCGGCTCTCGCCCGCAGCACCAAGACGAGAGCTCTACGAGACGTAACGATAGACAACGGCTCGTATGTCGTGTTGAGAACCAGTGCTCTTTGGGCCACAT
>CAZEZF010000026.1:11346-33077 GCA_964516495.1 uncultured Acidimicrobiia bacterium
TAACGATACCAAACCCTGACCTCCGAGCCCTCATGCACCCACTCTCCCCATGCGGCCCGATCTTTCGGTGGGTTGTGAGCCGGTGGAAATGAACCAGCGCCGAACACGGCGCCGCCGATAAGGTCTGCCGGTAACCGTCACCTGCTGGGGAGGGTCGGTCTAACCACCCGATTCATCGAGTCCTATGCGGCTGAGGGTCGTTCTCCGATGATCGGTCCAATGCTTGGGGAGACCGGATCGGCGTGGTCGATGAGCGCCCTGTCGTCGGGTGTGATTATTATCACCGGCAGGTTGTGCAGATACCCACGATTTCCAGTGAGTGTCCGGTGGCTAGGAACCCCTGGTCACCCGCTGAATCCGATACCAACTGCTCCAGCATGGTCTCGGTTTCGCTCGACAGTTCGATGTCATCGATAGCGCCACACATCTCGCATGTCTGATGATGGTGATGTCCGACCAGCCATTCGGCCAGCTCGTAGAGAACCACCCGTCCATCTCCGTTATGGGTGGCAAGCACCTTTGCGTCGGTAAGCACGGAAAGGGACCGATAAAGCGAGGAGAGCGGAAGGATCCGACCAAGTTCACCATGCAAGTCGGTCGCCGACCTGGGTCCGCCCGTAATCCGCAGCGCCTCGACCACCCGCTGCCGTCCCGGCGTGTATCTGACCTCCAGCTTCGCCAGGCGCGACTCAACCTGTCGATGAATTGTTTTTTCCACTACGGCTTCCCCCTTGCCCGGATCGGAATGGCAGGCCAGAGCGACTGACTAAAGGTCATGCGAGCTAGTCCCGGCGCCACAGTTTCCAGTATAGCCGACCCGATCGGAGAGTCGCGAGATGCTTGCTTCTCCGCCTGGGAAGGCGGCTTGAACAGGAATACCCTCCGTTCTGCCCTGAACAGGCGTTATGTCATCGGGTCGACAGTTCCATGCAGGGTTCTCACCTCCCGCTCATCGGCAGGTGACAGGCGAGAACTCCTATCACGCCATCGGCGCGGACGGAAAACGGAAGGGACTCATCCACCGAAGGTATGCCTTGGCCGTCCTCATTTCGGAAAATCACAAGGGTCAGGGGCAATAAGGGTGAAATGACCGCAATGTTGGAGGAAATTGGTGGTATAGTGTCATGAAGTGTTATGAAGTGGGTTATAGTGGGGCGAAGAGATAATCTGGCAAGGCCGAACTTTGGTTCAGGTCCAAGGCGAGCGGAGATCGATTGTTACTCGGGCAGTACCGCCACACGGTGGACAAGAAGGGTCGGTTGGTGCTCCCCGCTCGCTTCCGGAACAGGTTGTCAGGCGGCTGTGTCATTACCAAGGGCCAGGAACGGTGTCTATATGTGTTTCCCCTGCAACGATGGGAAGAAGAAGCAGCAAGGTATCGCAACCTGCCCCGTTCCGATGCGAGAGCACGCCGTCTTACCAGGGCCTTCTTCGCCGGCGCCATCGATCTGGAGTTGGATGCGACAGGTCGGATACAACTTCCTGCCCGCCTACGAGCCTACGCCCGCCTTGATCGGGAGGTGGCGGTCATCGGAGTCGAGCATCGCGCCGAGATATGGGACGCGGCTGCCTGGGATGAGTACGACGCTGTCGCCGACGACTACTACTCGAATATTGAGGAGGCCGTTTCGGATTTCGGCATCTGAATGAAGACTCAGCGGATACATGTCGATGACCTGCTCATTGCCAGCCCCCCGGAGACCAATGGATTGCCCTTACTCCGCCCGCTTTCTACTGGTGACAGTGACCGGGGGGCTGGCAATGAGTCAGGTTACAGATGCTGAAAATACCGTGGACCGACGCCCTTTTCACATTCCCGTATTGTTGGATGAGGTTGTTGACATGTTTCACCCTATCGAGCGGGGGGTAATAGTCGATGCAACCTATGGTGGTGGTGGCCATACCGAAGCTCTGTTGAAAGATTTGGGCGATGACGTTCGCATTCTGGGGATCGATCGTGATCCCGAATCGATCGGCAGAGCCGGTGACCACGCCAGGTTGGATCTGGCGATCGGGAACTTCGGTCACCTGGGAATGATCCTCAAGAATCGGGGGATCGGTCGGATATCCGGTGTTCTGTTCGACTTGGGCGTATCCAGCCACCAACTTGACCAACCCCGAAGGGGATTCTCCTTCCGTCATGACGGCCCCCTAGACATGCGGATGGGTCCGGACGTTTCCAGGTCGGCTGCCGAATTGGTGAATCAGGGCGGTGTCGGGGATCTGGCGCGGGTGATCCGAAGGTTCGGGAACGAGCGATTTGCCTATCGTATCGCGAGGGGAATAGTCAGAGCTCGTCCCATCACGACCACGCGGCAATTATCCAAAGTGGTCAAGAAGGCTGTACCCGCGGCGACGCGACGTTCCGGTGGGCATCCGGCCCGCCGCACCTTTCAGGCTCTCAGGATCGCGGTCAATGGAGAGATGGACGCTTTGTCCGCCGGACTCGAACAGGGTATCGAAGCCTTGCGCCCCGGCGGTCGATGTGTGGTCATCTCATACCACTCTCTGGAGGACCGCATCGTCAAGCATCGGTTCCGGCAAGGAGAGGGTCGCTCTCCCGGCCCGACACTACCGGCGCCGCCGCCGATCGAATTGACCGTCCTGACCAGGAGACCACTTCGGCCGCAACCTGAGGAAGTGGCGGCCAACCCGAGATCCCGTAGCGCACGGATGCGTGTCGCGGAGAAGGCGGCATGACGGTCCGGCCGCTTCAACACCCCGATCAGGGTTCGATGCAGTTGCGGGTTATCTCCGGACGTGACCGTCGGCGCGCCTTTCGCGCCGTGATCTGGGGTCTTTACACCCTGGGGGCGGTCATTGCCTTTCTGGCGCTCATCTATATGCGGACGGCGGTTGATGAGTCTTCCTTTCGGCTCAATGATCTCGACAATCGGATCGAGGTTGCCAAGGCGCGCCAACATCAACTCCACCTTGAAAAGATGCGTCTCGAATCTCCCACAGAGATACTGCCCATCGCCGAGCAGATGTTAGGAATGGTCCTCCCCGAGGAGGTGGTGGCCATAACCAGTGAAGTTCCCTCCGGGTTCGCGCCGGCTGACTATCAGGGGTTACTCCAGGAGAAGGTGGGGGGTTGAGTCGTGGCCAAGGACGGGACGAAGAGACCGGGGCGGCGATCGGGCGATGTTCGCCTCCTTACTATCGCCATCCTTCTGGCCAGTGGCTGGGCGACGATCGGGTATGAACTCTTCCAGATTCAGGTCGTTGATCATCGTGAGTACGCGGCTGCCGCCGAGCGGCAGAGGATTCGCGTCGAGGAGACCGGCGCCGCTCGAGGGACCATCTTCGACCGCCAGGGTCGGGAGTTGGCGGTTAGCATCCAGTCGCGTTCCGTTTACGCCAATCCTCATCAGGTTGTTGATCCCCGCGCGACCGCTCTGGCGCTTAGCCAAGTGCTTGATCTTGATGTTCTTGAACTTCGGGAGAAGCTGCTGGCCGATTCGACCTTCGTGTTCGTGAGCCGCCAGGTCGAAGTGTCGGTTGCCGAGGAGGTGGAGGCGCTTTCCCTGCCGGGCATCCATTTTCTCAACGAGCCGACGCGGGTGTATCCGTCCGGTGCGCTGGCGGCCCACGCCGTGGGATTCGTCAATATCGACTCGAGAGGAATAGAGGGCTTGGAAGCCCAGTATGACGATGTGCTCACCGGTACACCGGGTCGAGTCGTCGCCGAGCGCGCTGCCGGCGGCCAGGTGATCCCACACGGCCGGTTTGAGGTGGAGCCGGCTACGCCGGGTTCCGACCTTATCGTTACGCTCGATAGAGAGATCCAATTCATAGCCCATCGGGCATGTGACGAGGCTGTGCTGGCCACCGGCGCCGTCAGGTGCACCTTGGTAGTCATGGACCCGGCTACCTTTGAGGTCTTGGCTATGGTGGTAGTTCCTTCGTTCGATCCTTCGAACCGGACGGAAGAAGATATCGCAAACGGCAACCTCACCAATTCGGCTGTTCGATCGTTGTTCGAGCCGGGTTCCATCCAGAAGGCGGTGACGATTTCCGCCGCCCTGGAGGAAGGTGTTGTGGAATGGGATACCCAATACCTTGTGCAGGACACGATCGAGATCCTCGACGGCGCTTGTGAAGAAAATTTGGAGGAGGAGGTCTTCGGGACCGAGGAATTCGGGTGCTACGCCGACTTCTCCGCCCACCCGCCCGAGGTCATGTCCGTAAAGGACTGCCTCAGGGCGTCATCGAACGTTTGTACCATCAAGATAGGTCAGGAACTGGGCAAGCGCAGTCTGAAGACCTATCTGGACGCCTTCGGCTACGGAGACTCCACCGGCGTGCGCTTTCCCGGTGAGGCCACAGGGATTGTCAACCTGGCGGCCGGTTGTTCGACGTGTCCCGCTTCGGCGGCAATCGGATACTCTCTGTCGGTTTCTCCTCTCCAGATGGCCGCGGTATATGCAACTATCGCCAACGGGGGAATGCGGATGGTTCCCAGGCTGGTACGGGGAATCGTCACGTCCGATGGAGTGGTCGAACCCCCCGTCGCAGCGTCTAGCCGAGTCATCTCGGAAGAAACAGCGCGCCGGGTCCGGTTGATGTTGAAGTCGGTAGTCGATTCCGGAACCGGCGTCCGAGCGACTGTCTCCGGCTATACCGCCGGTGGTAAGACGGGCACCAGCCGGAAGTTCGACTTCGATCTAGGACGTTACTCGGATGAATATGTGGCTAGCTTCGCCGGAATGGCCCCCGTTGACAACCCGCGCCTAGTGGTCGTCGCGGTGCTCGATTCGCCGAACAGCGGCCAACCGGTGGCGGCGCGTACCGGCGGCGCCGTAGCGGCGCCCCTGTTCTCCGAAGTAATGGAGGGTTCCCTCCATCAGATGGGAATCGAACCCGATGTCTAACGGAGTCGTGCGCCTTTCCGATGTCGCTTCTCGCGTCAAAGGGGATCTAAGGGGGGATGGGTCCATCAGGGTGACCGAGGTAGCGTATGACAGTCGAGAGGCCGGTCCGGGCAGTATCTTTGTGGCTATCAGGGGTATGAAGGTAGATGGACATGACTATGTGGAAAGGGCTCGCAGGAGCGGTGCGGTCGCCGCTCTGGTCGAGCGCTTCATTCCATGTTCCTTGCCTCAGGTCCGGGTAGGCGATAGCCGGGGAGCGTTAGGTGAGGCGGCTGCGCTGATACACGGTGATCCGACCAGCAGGCTTGAGGTTGTGGGAGTGACGGGAACCAACGGCAAGACCACCGTGACAGTCATGCTCGAATCGATGGTTCGCATGTCCGGGCGTCGGTTTGCCCGGGTGGGTACGTTGGGCGCCGACATAGACGGTGAGTATCGTTCTCTGGCGCTCACCACCCCCGAAGCCTCGG
This sequence comes from uncultured Acidimicrobiia bacterium, assembly GCA_964516495.1. GTDB lineage: Bacteria > Actinomycetota > Acidimicrobiia > Spongiisociales > Spongiisociaceae > JAPPFW01. The sequence goes on from CAZEZF010000026.1 coordinate 16,691, forward strand.
ATTTACAGAGACTATTCGCCGTCATCGAGGAGAGGGGGGTGTCCACGGTTGCTCTGGAAGTATCCTCTCATGCGCTCTCTCTGAACCGGGTCGACGGCACTTCTTTTTCCGTCGCCGCGTTTACCAACCTTTCCCAGGATCACCTCGACTTTCACGGCGACATGGAGAGTTACTTCTCGGCCAAGCAGAGGATGTTCGACGGCCGGGCTTCAACGCACGTAATCGATGTCACTTCGCGCTGGGGACGACGCTTGGCGGAATCGGTATCGGGTACCTTGCTGAGGGTGGGTTACGGGCCCGGCTATGAGGTAGGGATCAGCGAGGCCGAACCCGGCTTGACCGGTTCCGGATTCGTGCTGCATATAGGGGGGAGGGGGACCGCGGTGAAGGTGCGACCGGGTGGGATGCACAACATCCACAACGCCGCCCTGGCCGCGGCGTGCGCCCGGGCGGTCGGCGTTGACCGGGACAGCATCGTCAAGGGTCTCGAGGCGGTGCGAAGGGTATCCGGACGGCTTGATCCGGTCGACGCCGGACAACCGTTCGATGTGCTGGTGGATTACGGCCATACTCCTGCCGCGGTCGAAACAGTCGTGAACGTAGCTCTGGTCGGTAGTTCCGGATCGGTAATCGTGGTGGTTGGGGCGGCGGGGGAAAGGGACGCCATCAAGCGTCCCCTACTGGGTGAAGCCGCCTCCCGGGCCCATCTGGCGGTAATCACGTCTGACAACCCCAGGTCGGAGGATCCGGTCAGCCTGGTCGAGCAGGTCGCCGCCGGGGCGGTCGGCGGCAGGGCCGAGGTGGTGCGGGAAGTCGATCGGGCGCAGGCTATCCGGTTGGCCCTCGACCGCGCCGGGCCGGGCGACACCGTGCTGATCCTCGGCAAGGGCCATGAGCGGTACCAGCAGGTCGGTTCCGAACGGGTTCCGTTCAACGACCGGGACATAGCCTCTACGCACCTTCGGCGCCGACGGTCACCGGCCTCTTCGGATCAGAGGGCGATCACAGGGTTTACCCCCGCATGATCTCGATGCTCACTGCCGCCACAGTCGCCTTTGCGGTGGCGATTTTCGGAACCGCCTGGGCTGTTCGTCTGTTCCGAGCCTGGAACATCGGCCAGTTCATACAGGAGGAACTGGAAGGGCACATGCACAAGCGAGGCACTCCCACTATGGGGGGAATAGTGATGATCCTCGCCATAGTGGTCGGGTACTTTGTATCTCACCTGCGGGTGCGGTTGAGCCCGGATGGAATCGATTGGTCCTGGGTGGAACTGGAAAACGCCGGTCTGCTGGCCATCGGGGCCATCGTCGGGATGGGCCTGGTGGGGTTTATCGACGATTACCAGAAGATCTCCAGGTTTCACAACCAGGGTTTGGGAATAGCCGCCAAGTTCGTAGGGCAGTTGGCGATAGCGGGATTCTTTGCCTGGGGCGCCGTGGCGTCGGGGGCTTCTACGGCTATCGGGTTCGTCCGTCCCACCCCTCTCGACCTGGGCGCCGGTCTCTTTGCGGTCTGGGTTCTCCTGATGCTCACCGGATTCGCCAACGCGGTGAACTTCACCGACGGACTCGATGGTCTGGCGTCGGGGTCTACCGCCCTGGTGGCCGCCGCCTATATGATCATCGCTTTCTGGATTTTCCGGCATCCGGCCGTCTACGAGGTAGAGGGAGGGCTCGGGCTCGCCGCGGTCGCCTCGGCGATGCTCGGCGCCTCGTTGGGTTTCCTGTGGTGGAACGCCGCTCCGGCTCGGATAATCATGGGGGATGTCGGGTCTCAGGCGCTGGGCGGTGGAATGGCCGCCCTCGCCCTTCTGACCAACACCCACCTGTTACTGGCGATCATCGGTGGTTTGTACGTGATAGAGACCTTATCGGTGATCATCCAGGTGGCGGGTTTCAGGTGGTTCGGAGGTCGGCGTGTCTTCAGGATGGCGCCGATTCACCACCATTTCGAGATGAGGCAGTGGCCCGAGACCACCATAATCATCCGGTTTTGGATCCTGGCGGCGATCGGGGTGGCTCTGGGGCTGGGTCTGTTCTACCGCGATTATCTGGCCGTCGGGGGTATCGACGGATTGGTGGGAGGATCTTGAATGAAGGTTCTGATTCTCGGCGCCGGGATCTCAGGAAGAGCGGCCGCGCGTCTACTAACCCGTTCGGGGACGGACTTCGAGGTCTACGAGGATAGTCCGGAGTCGACGAACCGGACCGATCCGACCGTCCCCGATTATCCGCTGCTGGCCGGGCCTTGGCGGTCGGCGATGCTGAACGGAATCGACCTGGTGATCACCAGCCCCGGCTTTTCCCCCCGGTCGGCGCCTATAAAGGCTGCGGAAAGAGCCGGGATACCGGTGTGGAGCGAGGTGGAGTTCGCCATACGGCGTCTGGACTGTCCCCTCATAGCGGTAACCGGAACCAACGGCAAGACCACGGTCGTCGAACAGGCCACTCGCATGCTCCAGGAATCCGGACTCAAGGCGGTCGGCGCCGGGAACATCGGCCGAGCGGTAAGCGACATAGTCACCGAGGACTGGGATGTCGTCGTCCTAGAGGTCTCGAGCTTCCAGCTCACCTATACCTATTCCCTGGCGCCGGACGCGGCGGTAATAGTCAACATCGCAGCCGACCATCTGGACTGGCATGGATCGGAAGACGCCTATAGGACGGCCAAGGCCCGTATATTCGAGAACTTCACCGAGGACAACCTACTTGTCTACGATGCGGGCGATCCGGGCGCCGTCCGAGCGGTTGCCGGGGCTTCGGGCCGGAAGGCGCCCGTCACCGGTTCCATCGATCTTCCGTCCGGTGTATTCGGATTCGATCGGGACAAGCTCGTCCTACCCGCCGGAACCGTTCCCCTCCCGGAGGCGCCGACCGAGGATCCCGCCTACCGGATCAACCTGGCTGCGGCCGCGGTGGCCGCCGGGGAGATGGGGGCGGGTCATCGGGCGATTGCGCGAACGGTCGGGAGTTTCGTATACGGAAACCATCGGAGGCAGGTCGTCGGGGAGTGGGGGGGTGTCACATGGATAAACGATTCCAAGGCGACCAATCCTCACGCAGCCTTGAAAGCTGTCGACCGCTATCCCTCCGTCGTGCTCATCGCCGGAGGTCGCAACAAGGGATTGGACTTGGGGGACCTTATAGCTCATCCTCATCTCAGAGCGTTGATCGCGATCGGGGAATCCGGTCCGGACCTCATACGTCAGGGACCGTCGTGTCCCTCGATCCTGGCGGACTCTATGCCCCGGGCGGTGACCTTGGCGAGCGATATGGCCGTGGCGGGAGATACCGTCTTGCTGTCCCCGGGCTGCGCAAGTTTCGATATGTTCTCCTCCTACGAGGAGAGGGGTGAGTCGTTCAGCCGGCTGGTGAGGCGGCGCCTGGATATCTTCGCCGCCGGAGAGTCCGATGGGGACGGGCGGCCATGACCGCCCGGATCGCCTCCATTACAGATATCCGGGCCCGGGCTAGCCGAAGGGAACAGCTCAACCTGGCTAGTTCCCGTCTGGCGATAGCTGTAGTGGTGCTGGTGGCCGTAATGCTGGTCGTAGGATTGGGCGCCATCCTGTCCGCTTCTTCGGCCGACGGAATACTAGGTCAATCCGATCGCCTGGCGAGCTTCCGGAGGCAGCTCAGATGGGTGGTGGTCGGATTGGGGGCGATGGTCATGACCGGTCTTACCCCCTACGCCTTGTACAAGAAGATGGCGGTTTGGATACTGGGCGGCTCGATGTTCGGTCTCATCCTGGTTCCGATCATCGGCTCGACGCGGGGTGGAGCAGAGCGTTGGATACAGGTGGGTTCCATCACCGTGCAACCATCGGAGTTTTCCAAACTGGCGGTTATCTTCTTCCTGGCGGCGGTGCTTGCCGATAGGGAGGACCGCCTCGATGACATCCAACAGTTTCTAGGACCGATCCTGCTGTCTGTGGGAGTGACGTGTTTCCTGGTAGCGATGCAGCCGGACCTGGGTACGGCGCTTATCGTTGCGGGGGCCGGCGGAGGAGTAATCCTGGCCTCCAGAATACCCGGCGGCTATATCGTGGTCGGTGGAGTTCTGGCAATTGTGATGGCCGCCCTGTCGACCATCGCTTATCCATACCGGCGGGAGCGTTTCGCCTGCTTCTTCGATCCTCTATCCGATCCGCTCGGTAGCTGTTACCAGCTGGCGCAGAGCCTGATGGCGGTGGGAAGCGGTCACCTGACCGGGGTAGGGCTGGGCGCATCAAGAGCGCGCTGGGCGTTCCTGCCTAACGCCAATACCGACTTCATCTTCACCATAATCGCGGAGGAGACGGGCTTCGTCGGCGCAATAGGTTTGATTGTGGTGTTGACGGCCTTGTCGATCATAGGAATCTGGATTGCCTACCGCGCCGGTGATCCTTTCGCCCGCCTGGTGGCCAGCGGAATAACCGCGTGGATCGGAGTCCAGTCGATTGTCAACATCGGTGGTGTCGTGGGGGTCATTCCGGTCACCGGGCTGGCGCTACCGTTCGTCTCCGTGGGTGGCAGCGCGATGTTGGCCGCCCTGGCCGGGGCGGGCATCCTGGTAAACATCGCCCGTACCGCGCCCCACAGATCCGAGGTCGAGGGATAGGTCGGAACAATGGGTTTCGCGATCGCAGCGGCCGGCACCGGCGGGCATGTATATCCCGGTATGGCGGTGGCCGAGCAGTTGGTGGAGTCCGGGGTGGACAGGCGCCGCATTCTCTTCCTAGGCGGGGATCGGATGGAGGCGCAGGTCATACCCGACGCGGGCTACGACTTCGTACGCCTTGATCTACAAGGACTGGTACGAAGTCTGTCGCCCCGCAACCTACGGTTGCCCCTGGTGGTATGGCGAGCGGTGCGGGAAGCGAAGCGGGAGTTGGCGGCGCGCCGCATCCGAAGCGTGCTGTGCATGGGTGGATATGTAACCGTGCCGGTTGCTATGGCGGCCCGCAGACTCGGGATACATCTCGTACTGCACGAACAGAACGTCGAGGCGGGTCTGGCCAATCGACTGGCGGGCCGATGGGCGGATACCTGCTTCGTGTCCTTTCCGGGGACTCGGGGAGTGGAGGGTACGGTGGTCGGTTATCCGCTTAGGGCGGCCCTTGCCCGGTTGGACAAACAAGCCAACCGAGCAGCCGCCTTGCGGCGGTATGGCCTTGACAGGGGAAGAGCGACCGTCGGGGTTGTTGGAGGAAGCCAGGGTTCGGTCATCATAAACAAAGCGGTAAGCCGGATGGCGCCCGCATGGTCCGGTCCGCCGATAAACGTCATCCACCTGGCCGGTCCCGGCCGTAGACGAGAGGTTGATGTGGCGGACGACGCACCGACGGTGAACCGGGTGGTTCGAGGTTTCGAGAATCGGATGGATATGTTCTACTCCGCTTGCGATGTTGTCATCGGGCGAGCCGGCGGCGGTCTTATGGAAGCGGCGGTCACCGCTACACCCAGCATCCTCATCCCCGGATCATTCGGCGGGAATCACCAACTGGCGAATGCCGCGGCGATGGCGGACGCCGGCGGGGCGATTCTCCTGCCGGAGGCGGAGATCGACTCTTTGGGGCGCCTTCTAAGGAAGACGCTCGACGATAAACCGGGGTTGGAACGCATTGGTCGGGTAGCTATGGGCATCGCTCGCCCCGACGCGGCAATCGCGGTGGCGAAGGCCATACTGAAGAGTTCCCATGCCGAGTCTGGATGAGCTCACTCGGATCCACTGTGTCGGCGCCGGCGGCGCCGGAATGGGTCCGCTTGCCAAGTTGCTGGCGGCGATGGGCCACGAAGTGTCCGGTTCGGACCTCAACCCCGGATCCGGGCTGGCTTCACTGGAGAGTCATGGAGTTGATGTCTGGGTGGGGAGCCGCCCGGACCGGATGCCGGCCTGCAATCTGGTGGTCGCCTCATCGGCCGTGCCCGACACCGATCCTGAATTGCTGGCCGGGCGCGCCGCCGAAGTACCGGTCTGGCGCCGTCCCCGTCTGTTGCGGGCGTTGACAGAACTGATTCCCACCATCGGGGCGACCGGTACCCACGGCAAGACCACCACTACCGCGATGGCGATCACCGCGATGCGCTCGATGGGGGCGGACCCTTCCTTCGTCGTGGGCGGAGATCCGGTCGATCCTCCCGTGAATGCTCATCTGGGCGCCGATGACCTGCTGGTCTTGGAGGCGGATGAGGCCTTCGGGACCTTCATCCACCTGCGTATCGGCGGCTTGGTGGTTACGAATGTGGACTCCGACCACCTGGACCACTACGGGACCACCGAACGTCTCGAACAGGCCTTTACGGATGTGGTAGACCGGGTAGAGGGACCGGTTGTTATAGGAGCGGACGACCCGGGAGGGCGGCGACTGATCGCCCGCACCGGTCGACCCGGCTACGGTACATCCGCCGACGCCGATTGGAGGATCACCGATCTGGTAGCCCGGTCTTCCGAGGTTTCGTTCAGCCTGGCGGGTAGATTCCCTCCGGCGAGGGTGACAGTAGGGCGTCCGGGACTGCATACGGCCCGCAATGCCTGCGGGGTTCTGGCGCTTCTGGCCGAACTCGGCCACGGGTTGGGTGATGCGATCAAGGGCCTGGCGCGGTTCCGGGGTGTTCGCCGACGCCTGGAGATCAGGGGAGTGGTCGCCGGAGTGACGATCATAGACAGCTATGCTCACCACCCGGCCGAGGTGGCGGCCGATATCGAGGCGGTCTCGCCGGTGGAGAGGAGCAGGCTCTGGGTGGTGTTCCAGCCGCATCTCTATTCCAGGACGGTTTCCTTGGCCGCCGAATTGGGCGCGTCGCTGGCCCGGGCGGATCGCGTCGTGGTCACGGATGTATACGGCGCCAGGGAGGACCCTATCCCGGGTGTGACCGGTGAGATCGTCGCCGACGGGGCGCGCCGGGCGGGAGTTCGAGCCGACTATGTGCCACATCTGGATGAGGTGTCCGCCTTCCTCGCCGATCGGGTAAGGGCGCACGACCTGGTACTGACATTGGGCGCCGGAGACATAACCGTCCTCCCCGAGATGCTGGTCGGAAGGCTGGGTGGGCATTCATGACCTCGTGGGAGGCCCTCAAGGCCGGGGGCCTGATTCGCGAGAACATCAGGATCGACCGGCTGACCACCTACAAACTGGGAGGGGCCGCCCGATGGTTTTGCGAACCCGAATCCGTCGGGTCTTTGCAGGCTGTAGTCCGGTCCGCCACCAGAAGGGGCGTTGAGATCCTGATTCTGGGTCGAGGGAGCAACCTTGTCATATCAGACGACGGTTTCGAAGGTGTGGTCATCCGTCTCGGAGGAGAGTTTCGTATCCTGACCGCCGAACTCGACGACGGCGTTGTTGAAGCCGGGGCTGCGGTAGCTCTTCCCCGACTGGCGCGCCACACCGCCCGGAAGGGTCTGCGCGGCCTCGAGTTCTATGTGGGTATACCCGGGTCGGTGGGCGGGGCGGTGACCATGAACGCCGGGTTCTTCGGGAAGGAGACCGCCGAGGTACTGGCTTCCGCCTCGGTGATGGACATGGCTTCGGGCGATGTCTCGACATGTTCAGCGGCGGACCTGGGCCTCGGCTACCGGTCAAGCAACATCGGTGGGACAGATGTGGTGCTCGGCGCCCGGTTCTCGGTAACGCCGGGTTCTCCCGAAAAGGCGGCGGATCTCATGCGGGAGGCCATAAGGTGGAGGCGTTTACACCAACCGGGAGGGACCCTCAATGCGGGGAGTGTTTTTCGTAATCCTCCCGGCGACGCGGCCGGACGGATCATCGATTCGTTGGGCATGAAGGGTTTACAACGGGGCGGCGCCCGTGTCTCCTCCCGGCACGCCAACTTTTTCGTCGCTTCGTCGAGCGCCACCGCCCAAGACGTATATGACCTGGTCCGCGAGGTGAGGCGCCGGGTTCATGAACTGACAGGTATCATGCTCGATCCGGAGATTCGTTTCGCGGGCGCCTTCCGCTCCCGTCCGGACAACGGCCGGGTGTCGGAGGTTGGACATACATGAAGGTCGATCCCCGGATTCTCCGGAGGCAGCTGGCGGTGGCGGAGGAGCAGGCCTTGACTCGGGTACGCCGCTCGCTGGTGGTCCTTCTGGTCCTTGCCATGATGGGCATGTTGACCTGGTTCCTCCTATCCCCTCATATGAGCGTTGTCACCGTGGAGGTGACGGGTGTTGTGAACGCAAACGTGGAAGAGATCCTGGCGCGTGAGAATGTGGTAAACGGAAGACCCTTGGTGGCCATCCGCCCTGGTCGAATCGAAGAATCGCTTCTGGAGGACCCATGGATCAGGTCCGCCTCCATCAAGCTGGTGTTCCCTACGAGGGTCGAGGTAACAGTATTGGAACGAGAGGCGGTTGCATGGTTGTGGTCGGAAGAGTCCTGGGGGCTGCTGGCGGACGACGGCGTGCTGTTGAGTCGCTCCGAAGTCCCCGAACCGTCCCGCTCTGTCATCGCCATCCCCGCCGGCGCTCTCGCAGTCGGGGACACGGTTACCGACCAGTCCATCCTGGGCGCCTTGGAGTTTGCCGGATCCCTACCTCAGGGTGTCGGGGCGGAGACCATGGTCCAGGTAAGAGGTGACGAGCTCTGGGGGCTGGTAGGGGAATACCCGGTGAGGCTGGGCCTACCGGTCCAGATGGCCGCCAAGGCAATCTCGCTGGTGGCGGTGCTCGAGACGGAACCGGAAGGGCTGATCGATATGACGGCGCCCAAGAGGCCGGCCATCCGTAGATCCATCTAGTCAAACCCCAGGCCGAAGCATAACCTTAAACTTGTTATCTAGGTTGTGGAATCAAAGGAATAAAGCTAAACAAGAGGGTACAGCCTCCTGCATAATGTATAGTTCAATACCTGCCGATGTTCAGCCCCACGAGGCCGATCGAACCTGGGGACCCGGCGCACGGTCAATGGAAGGATTCACGGATATGACGGTTAGCAGTATCGACGCTTTGCATAGCTATATCGCGGTTATCAAAGTGGTGGGGGTCGGGGGCGGCGGCATGAACGCGGTCAACCGAATGGTCGAATCCGGAATCAGGGGCGTGGAGTTCATCGCGGTCAACACCGACGCCCAAGCCTTGCTCATGTCGGATGCCGATATCAAGTTGGATATAGGGCGTGAGGTCACCAGGGGTCTGGGCGCCGGGGCCAATCCGGAGGTAGGCAAGGCGGCTGCGGAAGCTCATAGAGAAGAACTCGAGGATGTGTTGACGGGTTCGGACCTGGTGTTCGTCACGGCGGGTGAAGGAGGAGGTACAGGCTCGGGCGGCGCCCCGATAGTGGCGCAGGTAGCCCGCAACCTCGGCGCACTAACGGTAGGGGTGGTGACCCGCCCGTTCGGATTCGAGGGGCAAAGGCGTTCGATGCAAGCCGAGCAGGGAATATCCGATCTCCGGGAAGCGGTTGACGCTCTGATCGTCATACCCAATGACAATCTTCTGGCGGTAGCGGATCGGGCCATGTCCATGGTCGATGCCTTCGCTCTGGCCGATGAGGTCCTGAAGGACGGAGTGACGGGTATATCCGAGATAATCACCACTCCCGGACTGATAAATGTTGACTTCGCCGATGTCAAGACGGTCCTTGGAGACGCCGGTACCGCGGTCATGGGTATCGGCAGAGCATCCGGTGAGAACAGAGCGGTCCAGGCGGCGGAGCGGGCTATGGCTAGTCCGCTGCTGGAGACCTCCATGGAAGGCGCCACCGGGGTTCTGATGTCCATTACCGGACCGCCCGATCTGACCCTTTTCGAGGTGAACGAAGCCGCCTCCGCAGTCCAAGGGCACTGCGAGCCCGACGCGCAGATCATCTTCGGCGCTACGCCTGAGGATGGCATGGGCGAAGAGTTCCGGATCACGGTCATAGCAGCCGGGGTTGATCGTTCACGTCGTTCCGTTCGGGGCTCGACGCCGCCGCCACCCCGGTCACGATCCAGGGACCGGTCGGGGCGGGCCTTCAGGCTACCCGATGAAGACCCCTTCGATATCCCTGACTTCGTCGAAGGCTAGCCCTGATTGCTCATGCTCCGGACACACCGACCTGCGGAAAGGCCGGTACAAGCCCACTCCCTTCGGGCGTTCTGCAAGCACCCTGCGGGTGAAGGTCGCGCCCCAGCCGGGCGAGGCCACCGGGCAACTGTTTTCCCAGGTCAGGAGGTCCACCAAGGATTCTCCGTCGCCCATGCAAACCCCGAGCAAGAAAACCCGGGGCTGAGGGCCGGTATCGGTTCACCTGAATGATTGTTCGCCCTCCCGGATTCCGCGGGGCCGCATTCACCACCGCCGAGGTCGGTGATATGGCCCGAGAGGATAGAACCGAGGTCTCCGATCGACTGGGAATACCCGGCGATTGGGCAACCGCCCGACAGGTTCATGGGGATAGGGTTCTAGCGGTCGAGGATCCCGGGCATGCGGGCGCCGGGGACGCCTTGGTGACTACGAGAAACGATCTTCCACTGGCGGTCATGACGGCGGATTGTGCGGGAGTGGTCCTGGAGACCGATGGAGCGGTAGCGGTAGTACACGCCGGGTGGCGCGGCGCTGCCGCGGGTGTCGTAGCCAATGCGGCCGGCTATCTTGAGCGGAGAGCCGGTAGGTACGAGCCGGTCCGTAGGGCCGCCATCGGCCCGTTGATCGGTCCTTGCTGTTTCGAGGTGGGCGATGAGGTAGCGGCGGTGTTTCCCGGTAGAGAGACCATGACCACATGGAACACCACCTCGGTGGATCTGCGCGGCGCTATCCGAGCTCAGGTACCCTCGGCCGAGTGGTGGTCACTGGACGATTGCACAAAGTGCGGCGCAGGGTGGTATTCGTATCGGGCCGACGGTACCTGTAGTCGTCAGGCCGCAATAGGATGGATACCGTGAGTGTGCAAGAGCGCCTGCGCGAGGTACGCATAAGGATGGCGGCGGCTGCCGCGAGGTCCGGTCGCGACCTTGAGGAGGTCGAGTTGGTAGCGATCGGCAAGGGCCACCCTGCTTCCGTCATCAAGGAAGCCTTTGACGCCGGCCACAGGGTGTTCGGGGAGAACAGGGGACAGGAGCTGGCTTCCAAGGTCGGTGACCTACCGGAGGAGACTCGGTGGCACTTTGTGGGTTCCTTGCAGACCAACAAGGTTCGTCTTGTGAGGCCGTGGGTAGAGCTAATCCAGTCGTTCGACCGGGATCGGCTCGTCAAACCCTGGTTGAAGGGGTTGGATAACGCTCCGCCTGCGCTGCTGCAGGTCAACATAGGAATGGAGCCGCAGAAGCGAGGGATACCGCCGGAAATGGTCGTCGAGACTTTTGAGCGGTGGGAGAGCGCCGGAATCAGGTTGCTGGGAATTATGGCGATCCCGCCGCTCGGGGCAGACGCGGAAGCCGGCAGACCCTACTTTGCGCAGATGCGGGATATCAGGGACCGTTTAACGGGTCGGGTAGGCCGGGACCTCGACCTCAGCATGGGTATGACCGACGACTTCGAAGTGGCCATAGAGGAAGGATCCACCATGATTAGGGTTGGCAGGGCTATCTTTGGGCAGCGATCGACAGAGGGATGACATGAGTTCGGTGAATAGATTCATGGAATGGCTGGGACTTGTCGAAGTGAACGAGCCGACGAGACGAGCGGGTGGAGACGCTCGTCTGGCAGGCGGAGGGCCGCGTCCCTCCGACCGTCGTCCCACCACGCGTCCCTCGGAAGCCGGAGTCACAGTGGTGCCACCCGATTCGAGAAGGACTGCCGAAGTAGCGCCTGATTACCGGCGATCCCCTTCGGGCGCCCCTCCGGATCTGAGCGTCGTGGTTCGTCCGGGAGATCAGGCGGGATCGGTGGTCGGTTACACCGAGACTATCGAGGCGAGGGACTTCGATGACGCCAAGCGGATCGCCGACCTCTTGCGGGAGCGGATTCCGGTGATAGTCAGCCTGCGGGGGATCGATCCTCCGATGGTGCGTCGGTTGGTCGACTTCTCGAGCGGTTTGGTATATGCGCTTGACGGCGCCATGCGTAAGGTATCGGATGGCGTATTGCTGGTCAGCCCACCTCGGGTCAAAATCCTCGAACGAGAATTGCGCCGACTGGCCGAACTCGGTCTCTACGACATGGATCGCTGACGTTCGTGCGGTTTCTGATCTGCGCCCTTCTCCAGGTATATGTCTATGCGGTAATCGCCCGAGTAATACTGAGCTGGGTGCGGGTACCCGGTCACCATCCTGTAGGCCGCATGGTGGAGACCCTGTCCAGGTTCGTGGATCCGCCTCTCAGGACTATCGGGCGAAGCATTCCATCCATACCCATCGGATCCGCTCGGTTGGATCTGTCTCCCCTGGTTCTCATTTTCGGAATCGGTCTGGTCACCTCGTTGATTTGCTGATAGGCGACGGATGCGGGTAACAGCCAACGATGTTGAGGAAGCCAGGTTCCCGGTCACCTTGCGCGGGTACGGGGAGGATGAGGTGGACGCCCTCCTTTCCATTGTCATCAAGACCCTGCGTGAACATGAAGAGCGGCGCGAGGCCGCCCGCGCGGAGATCGCTCGATTGCGTTCCCAACTCGACGAATGTCGGGAAAGGACGGTGGATACCAATCTGGCGGCCCTTCGCAAACTGCACCGTGAAGCCGAGTCCCGGATGCGGGCATTGCTCGGGGAAGCCTTGGCGCGCACCGAACAGATGCTCGAACAGGTCGGCCGATCCGGGCGGAACGAGTAGGGCAAGGGGAGCGCCAAGAGAGGGGGAGCGCCAAGAGAGGGGGAGCGCCAAGCCCAGGATCTTGTTATTCGGGCTGTATGACCGACAAGGGTGTTGATACCCTGCCGCCTTCCCTTGACCCCGATTTTAACCCAATTTTCAATGCAGGGGTTTGATTGGGTAGCCGAGAAAGATGCAATAAACTCTCTGACCTGGGAAGATAGCCGCTTGGTGGCCCCGCCTGGCTGGGGTGTTACCCTTCACCCTGAGGTGAACGCCGGGACGCCCCCACGGTGCTGCGCTTGACGCGGCCTTTTCGGGTTCGGTGTGACGGGGCATGAAGAATTGGGGTTAATCCGAACCGCCTTCCGCCTTTTCGACCGTCAACGACAGGCGGGCCTTTCCGATCTTCAGGGGATTTTCCATAGTGGTGCCGGGGTCCGAGGTCATGGACAGGGCCAAGACCTCACCGGCGATAAGAGAACGGTGACTCTCGATGGATTTCCGGAGCCGCCTGTCCTCGGTGTGGTACCTCACATCGATGCGATCTACCACCTTAAGACCCAGGTCCCTCCTGGCGCGCTGGATTCTGGAAACCACTTCTCGGGCTTGGCCCTCCGCGAGGAGATCATCGGTGAGGACAACATCGAGCGCCACGGATAGGTTCCCCTCGGTGGCGACCGCCGTTCCCGGTCGCGGGCGCCGGGTGATCACCACATCCTCGATGGTCAGCGAATGACCATCGACGGTAGCGCTTCCCTGATCGATCAACTCGCCCACTTCGGAAGGGGTCAGTTCGGCTAGCAGGGCGGCGACACGGCGGACCCCGGCGCCTAGCCGGGGGCCGAGTCGCTTGAAGTTTGCCTTGGCCTGCAACTCCACGACCGACTGTTCATCCGTTGAGGTGTCTACGATCTTGACGTTGAGTTCTTCAGACACTATCTCTAGATGACGACGCATGGCCTCCGCCGCTGCGTTATCAAGACTCACGACCGTTAGCCTTGAAAGGGGTTGGCGGATCCCGATGCCCTGTTCCGCCCTCAGGTATCTTCCCAGGGTCACTACCCGGCGGGCGATCATCATGGACTCTTCCAGGTCTTTGTCGATCACTTCCTCGTCAACCGTCGGATAGTCGGTGTGATGTACGCTGGTCGCGCCGGGGACCAGTCCGGTATGTATCTCCTCGGTTATGAACGGCAGGACGGGCGCCAATAGACGGCAGAAGGTTACCAGCACCTCATAGAGGGTGGCGAAGGCGGCCAACTTGTCCCGCTCATGGCCGAGGCGGCTTCTCCAGAAACGTCGCCGAGATCGCCGTATGTACCAGTTGGTGAGGTCATCAACGAATCCGAGCACCGGGCTGACCACCGCATACAGGTAGTAGCCCTCCATCAGACGGTTAGTCTGACCGATCAGTGACTGAAGAACGCTGAGTATCCAGCGGTCTATTTCCGGTCGTTCCTCCAGCGAGGGGGCGTCACCCAAGTCCTCGAAGCTGATTCCGTCCGCTTCCGCGTAGGTGGTGAAGAACGAATAGGCATTCCAGAAGGGCAGAAGAACGGTGCGGACCACGTCTCGAACCCCGGCTTCGGAGAATCGGAGCGGTTCGGCTCGCAAGACCGGTGAGTCTATGAGGTAGGCGCGTACCGCGTCGCCTCCGTACCGGTCGAGAACGGCGGAAGGTTCGGGATAGTTCTTGAGGCGCTTGGACATCTTGCGTCCGTCCTCGGCAAGGATCATCCCGTTGACGACACAGTTCTCGAAGGCCACATCATCAAACAGGGCGGCGGCCAGGACATGCAGCGTGTAGAACCAACCCCTGGTCTGATCCAGTCCCTCGGCGATGAAATCAGCCGGGAACCTGGCGGGGAACCGGTTGCTGTTCTCGAACGGGTAATGGATCTGGGCATACGGCATCGAACCCGACTCGAACCAGCAGTCCAACACCTCGGGGACCCGCACCATACGGCCTGATCCGTCGGTTTCGATACATGTGGGACAGTCAAAAGTTACTTCGTCTACCACATGCTTGTGCAGGTCATCGAGCCGGATTCCGGATCGTTCCTCCAACTCCCGGCGGCTTCCTATGCATTCCTGGCGTCCGCATTCGGCGCATTCCCACACGGGGATGCAACTTCCCCAGAATCGGTTACGCGAGACGGCCCAGTCGCGTGCATCCTGCAGCCAGTTGCCGAAGCGGTTGGCGCCGACGCGTTCGGGTACCCAATGTATCCGCCTGTTCAGCTCCACCAGCTTGTCGCGTATCTGCTCGACCTTCATGAACCAGGTGGGGATCGCCTTATAGATGAGGGGCTGATCGGTTCGGTAACAATACGGGTAGGTATGGAGGATACGCTCGTTCTTCAACAGTACGCCGGAGCGTCCGAGGGACTCGATAATCCTTTCCTCGGCTTCATGAACATGCAGACCGGCGAGTTCGGGTACGGCGTCGGTGAAGCGCGCCTCCAGGTTTACCGGGTCGACCAGTAGGTCCAGACCCTGGGTCTGCATGGCGTACAGATCTTCCTCCCCATAGGCCGGCGCCATGTGAACCAAGCCGGTACCCTCATCGACATTCACGGCCGGGCTGGGAATCACCCGGAAGGCGCCGTGGCGCCGAAGGGACTCGAAGTGTCCGAACGCCGGTCGGTAGGAGACACCCAGCAGGTCCCGCCCCGAGGCGGTGGCGATGGGATCCAAGGGTTGTCCGAACACGGCCTCGATTCTCGGGATCGCCACCCAGTACCGGTTGCCTTCAACCTCCACCAAGCCGTAGGCCAGATCCTCGCCGACCGCTACTACCAGGTTTCCGGGAAGGGTCCACGGGGTGGTGGTCCATACGGTCAGGTAGTCACCCGCCTCGGCCGGTCCGTCACCAGGGGCGTCCATTACCTCAAGCCTGATAGTTAACGCCGGATCATCCACCTCCTGGTAGCCGCCGAGGGTGGCTTCGAAGTTGGACAGCGTGGCGCCGGCGGCCCAGGAATATGGCAATACCTTGAAAGCGCGATAGATAAGGCCCTTATCCCAGAGCGCCTTGAAAACCCACCACACGCTCTCCATGAAGTCGGTATCCATGGTCTTGTAGTCGTTCTCGAAATCAACCCAGCGTCCGATCTTGTTGGTTACGTCTTCCCACTCCGCGGTTGTTACCTCGACCATGCTCCGGCAGGCCCGGTTGAACTCGGCGACTCCGTACGCCGCTACCTGGCGGGGACCTGAGATGCCGAGGCGCTTTTCGACCTCCATCTCCACCGGAAGCCCGTGAGTATCCCAACCGAACCGCCTTTCCACCCGGAAACCCCGCATAGTCCAATAGCGGGGCACGATGTCCTTGATGATCCCGGCGAGTATGTGGCCGTAGTGAGGACTGCCGGACGCGAAGGGGGGACCGTCATAGAAGGTGAATTCGCGATCCGCGGGACGCATTTCCACCGACAAGCGAAACGTGTCCTCCCGCCGCCACTTTTCCAAGACGCGGGCGTCGAGGGACGGCAGGTCCAGCCGGGGCGCGACGCGGGAGAAGGGGGCGGGTAGCGGTGATTCCGGAGGTGGTCCAGGCATTTGCTCCTCGGAAATAGGGGCCATGGGCGCTAATCAGTGTAACTTGGTTACGGGTGCTCGATACGAAGACATCAGGACCTCAGGCCCCAGCGATATCCCGTTCAGGAGGGTGCTGGGAACCCCCGGCTTGGCCCGACGTCCGATGGTAAACTCCCTGGTCAGCGGACGGA
>CAZEZF010000027.1:0-19746 GCA_964516495.1 uncultured Acidimicrobiia bacterium
AACCCCCTAAACGGCCTGAACACCCCCCACCAGCAACCCCCATGAAGAATCGCGGCTAATAGATACCACCTCAACAGGTCCACCACCGACCCCCCGCACATTTCGTAGCCGCCTAGCCACTGCAATTTCTAGCATCCTTGCCCCCTAACAGAACGACGTCAACACTGCGTCTGTTGCCTATTCAGTGGTTTGTTCGTTTCCACCGGTTACTTGATTCGCCGACCAGCCTGTGTCCACCGGGAGGGTGTAGAAACGGGATCTCGTCCAAGCGTCAGTCTTATTCTATAGAGCGATAGCCGAGCAGAGGGACCCACATGCGCTCAGCCAACACGGGGGATTGGTCGGGGTTAGGATGCAGGGCGGTTTCTGAACTGACGATGAGTTGAGTTTGTCCAAAGAGTTTCTTCCCGCAGGTCCGCCACAGGTGGGCGAACTGGTCCAGGTCAGGTCGCGACGCTGGATCGTGGAGGAGGTTGTCGGGTCGGACAACCCGACGGAGTCGCCACGGGTGAGGCTGGCATGTGTGGACGACGACAACCAGGGTGCTGCTCTGGAGGTGTTCTGGGAATACGAGCCGGACCGCCTGATCCTCGAGGATGCGGGATGGGACGGCTTGGCCGCCAAGGGACTCGATCTGCCGCGCCAGTTCGCGGCGTTCCTGAACACGCTGCGCTGGAACTGTACTACTGCCACCGATCCGACCCTGTTCCAGGCGCCCTTCCGGGCTGGGATCACCATCGACGCATACCAGATGGAGCCCCTCCGCAAGGCACTATTGCTACCGAGGGTCAACCTGCTGATCGCCGACGACACCGGTCTGGGCAAGACCATCGAGGCGGGCCTGATCACCCGTGAGCTTTTGCTGCGCCGCAAGGTGAAGGTCATCGTGGTGGCGGCGCCCCCGTCGATGCTTGAGCAGTGGAAGGGGGAGATGGAGGATCGGTTCGGGCTCGTGTTCGAGGTGCTCGACCGGCGCTACGTGTCGAAGATGCGGCGGGAACGAGGATTCGGTGTCAATCCCTGGCGTACCCACAACCGGTTCCTGATCTCCCACCGGCTGCTGATCGACCCGTCCTACACCGACCCGATGCGGGAGTGGCTCGGTGACCACCGGACCGGGAGCTTGCTGATCCTCGACGAGGCCCATCACGCCGCGCCGTCCTCGGGCGGGAGGTACGGGATCGAGACCAAGTTCACCCGGGCGGTGCGTGATCTTGCCCATCGGTTCGAGCATCGGCTGTTCCTGTCGGCCACGCCCCACAACGGCCACTCCAACAGCTTCTCCACCCTGCTGGAGCTCCTCGATCCGTACCGCTTCACCCGCGGCGTCAAGGTGACCCGTCCCAAGACCGACCTCGCGCCCGTGATGGTCCGGCGGCTGAAGGAGGACATCCGTGAACTCCGAGGCGGTTTCCCCAGGCGCAACGTGCGGCGGATCGAGATCGACGGTTTACCCGATGACGCTCCTGAGTTGCAGCTCTCCCGCCTCTTGGACGAGTACCGGACAGCTCGCGAGCAACGTTTCTTGCTCGAGTCCAGCCGCGTCCGGCATGCCGCCGGGTTGATGGTGGTAGGCTTGCAGCAGCGATTGCTGTCCTCGATCGAGGCGTTCGCTCGCACCCTCTTGGTGCATCGCCGCACCGTGTTGCGCCAGTGGAAGGAAGCCCAGCGGGAAACCGCTGCTCGACCACGGATCGACACCGCCCAAACGCACCGTTTCGTGCAATCACCGGATGCCGACGATGAGAGAGCTGGGTGGATCCCGGAAGAGGCGAACGCCGACGAGACCGACCAGATCAAGGAGATCACGGCAGCTGCCCGTCCGTCGGAACATCCCGACGTGACAGCCTGGGAACGTGAACAGGATCTCCTTCAACACATGCAGGAGATCGCCGACGAGACCAAACATCTTCCGGATTCCAAAACCCGGTGGCTCATCAAGTGGATACGCCGCAAATCAGTGCCCGGGACTTCCCGAGTTCGGAGCGCCGCTCACCGGTTCCCCGCCGGCATGGACTGATAGGCGGGTGCTGATCTTCACGGAGAACCGCCAGGGTACCAAGCGGTACCTTAAGTCGACCCTGGAACAGGCCATCACGGGCACCGGCCGCGCCGACGAGCGGATAGATGTGATCGACGGGTTGACCAGCCCGGCGCCGCGAGCGGCGCCGCAATCGCCATGGCACACCACCTGCCTTGTAGTAGAGCGCAGTGTGGAGGTTCCATGCCCTCGTCGCCTCGTCTTGGATCGATGGAGATCGTCGCGACCGGCTCTTTGCTGTCTGACGGGTGGGATCCCAGGTGGTCGAGCGCATCACCTGCAGCGGAACGCCCCATCGCAGCGAGTACGCCTTTAGTAAGTCGTGAAAGTCGATATGGGCCGAGGAAACCTATGTGCTCGTATCGACCTTCGCCGCTGTGGCGCGTTTGGGCTCGGGGATGTCGTCCTGGAGATCGTCAGGGCGCGCCACAATGACGACATCCACAACACCTCTTTCGCAGAGATCAGCGATCTCGCGGTGATAGAGGTCTACGCACTCGGCGGTAGCAAGACCGATGGGCTTGGTAAGAATTCGACCTATTTGCCGGTTGGAGATGGCCCTCGTCCAGGTGTCGTCGAACACCAGCTCCGAACGGAAGCCGCAGTCGTCGTTGAAGCCGGGGAAGCCGCGGAATAGGCGGGGATGGCGGTTGTTTGCCTTCGCCTCGATCAACCTTTGGCATCGTTCGAGCCAGCTGCGAACGCCTGAGATACTATCGGCGGGACCGACAAGACCTACACTGATTCGTGTCGGAGCGCCCGGCATCCCGAGATCAACCGGTCCGTAGTGGGTGACACCGGCGCGGGGATCCTCGTGCGCACCTCCGTGACCGAAGTCGAGCATCGGTTCGTTAAAGACGGTCGCCTTCATGGCCACAACCCCTTCTGGCGAGAATCAGCGAGACCGTCTTCGTTGCCCGTGGTTGTCGCCTTCCACTCCTGGTCCTCGATTCCGGTATCGACGTCCAGCGTCACCAGCTCACCGAACAGCAATGGCCGGTAGCGATCTCCAAGTTCGGAGAGTCGCGCCAGATACTCGGCCCAGAACTGAACGAGACCGCGCACCGCGGGGTTCTTCTCGATCTTCTTCATGCCCTTCACACGGTCCTCGCCCCAGGGGAGTTCGCGGCGTCCGTCGAAGGTGAAGTGGTAGGTCGGGTTGATCTCTGCCATCCAACCTTCATCGGTGCGCACGAACCGAATAGCCGCCGCGTAGTGACGGCAGTCCTTGGGCTCCTCTCGTTCGTCGTCTTTGAAGTAGCGCTGAAACACGGTGCGGCCAGCCTTGCTCGGATGCACCTTGACCTTCACCGCGTCGCGGTCATCTCGTGGACCCCGGAACACGAACAGACGCTTCTTGAAGTGGAACCGGAGCCTCTTATGTTCCTGGTCGATCAGCGCCTGGCGAAGCAGGTCGACGAACATCCACCGAGTGTCGACGTCCTTGCTCTCTGCCCACTCCATGGTGTCGATGGCCTCGTATCCGTCATTGAGAAAGCGCCCGAGCCCGCCGTGCTCGGGCCGAGTGAAGCTGTAGACCACTCCGCCGCGGGCGATCCAGTCGGTGCGGAAGTAGCCCCCCTGCCGGAGGGCCGGACCCAGCTCCGCGGGCTTCGGCTTCCAGGTTGGTCCGAAGAAAATCTCCTCGGGCAATTCCAGGAGTCGGAGAAGGTTGGTCTCCAGCGTCTCAGCCCGACGCCGACGCCCGGAGGTCACTCGTCGCGATGTGCACTGCGTGGCCCACGACAGCAGGCGTCCTGCGGAGCTCTCGTCTAGGCGGTCGGATTCCTTGTCGAAGTCCAGCCGCCACGCGCTGCGCCCTGGTGCTGGTGGGGTTGCTCGGTCCACCGAGGCCCACCAGATGTCGCCATCCCTTGGCCGCGAGCACACGACGATCACAGGGTTGGAGCCACCTCGCCAATACGAGATGTCGGCTGCGTCAAGCAGGTGATGAAACGAAATCTCCGTCTCGCCAGGGAAGAGCCCGTCCGTTGCCTTGCTCTGCACCATCACATGCACATTCGACGCAGATCGCGCGAGCGGATCCACCAGCTCGATCGCACCATCCACGCCAAGATCGACCCGCCGGTCGTGCCAGATGTGACCCAGCCGGGTCACTTCCCACGCTACGAGTCGCTGGCCCTCTTCACCGATCTGGGCACTATGGGAGTAGGTCTTCTGTAATGCCATCGCTGTCCTCGGGTTGCATAGGCGCGTACTTGCCACAGGTATAGCGCGAGGGTGTGACATTCCAGGACTTCTTAGCTTAGGTCATGGCGCAAGGTGAGCCTCGCGAGGAGCAGCGCTGAGTCAAACATTGATCTAACTGGTTCATTTGACTAACTACTATTAGAGTATAGTTATAGGCTATCATATATAGATACAGTCTATCCTATGTACAAAAGGGGTTAGGCACCATCTGATCTGTTCACGAGGAGCCCGCGCCCCCACCCCGACCTGTGGTGCGTTGCCTACAGTACGTCCGCATGATTGCTGACCCCCCACCGTCGTCGCTCGCGTTCGCCGATTCGTCGCATGTGCGCGAGTACCTGGTCGAGGCGCTGAAGCTCGACCTGGTGGGACCCGGCGCCGGTCACGACCTCGCCGATGAACTGCTGCCGGGTTGGAGGAGACCGTCGAACTGGTATCTGACCGGGTTCCTGATCCCGCCGGACACGCCGTTCGAGAACCGCAGCGACCTGGACGAGGTCCCGGACACCACCGGGCTGGTCGATGAGTCTGCCGACGAACGAAGCCCGGTTCCCTCCCGAGACTCCAAGCCGTCCACCGCAGCCTACATGTTCCCCCTGTAGTTGGCGCCATCGGCCGGCGGTTCAACGGTGTAGCCAAGCTTCGTCAGCTCACCGGCCGCTACCTCGGGATACTTCTGCACAGACGCCGCGGCCTGACGGTGCTTCCACTCTTGCAGCGAACGCAGAACCGTCGGCTTCCAGTTCGGCTTGAAGTCGGTGTACAACCTCTCACGGTTCAAGAACAGCAGGAACTCCTCTAGCGTAGGCCTGAATCGATGACCCCCTACGGGAAAATGCAGCGCATGGAGGTCCGGCGCTGGCCGCTTACTCGACCCGTACACCCATGCCATCTCCGGCGAGTTGGCATGGAGATGAACGTGCCCCGCCGGCCTATCTACCGTCCGCGGGTATCGATCGTATTCCAGTCGAACCAACGGCCGATGCTTCTTACGCCCACCCGTGACGTCGACCCACAGCCCGATAGTGGACGTCAACACCCTCAGGTGGTCCCCACCGCGCGGCATCTCAACCCAGTATCTGGCCTTTAGTAGCAGTACCGGCGCCGTAGGATCGTCATCTACGCGGACGAGTGGAAACCCGCCGGTCCGCACTCCCATCCTCGAAGCTTCTATCCAGGCCCGCCGACCATCGCCGGTCAGGTTCGCGCCGAACCGGACATCGGTGTGGATCGCGACCGCTATGACATCATCAAGGACAGACACGAAGTCCCGGGTAGCAGCCTGTAGTGGCGATGGGGTCACTCTTCTACCAGGAGACCCTTGTAATGCAGCCAGAGATCGCGGAGGTTCCCGTCGGTGAGCGTGTCCGCTTCCCCCTCTGCGCGGAACTCCTCCACGGTCATCCGCTCCTCCTCCAACTCTTCCTCGAGTCGCTGCAGTAGCTCGTCACGAGTGACGTATCTGATCGTGGCCATCCTCTACCTCCTCGGACATACCCTCGCGTGACTCATGGTGCCGGGCCGCTGGCCATCGCGCCTCTGCTATATCGTACACTACTCCCTACCTGTGCCAATCGTGGCGCGACATAGTAGAACGTCAAAAACGTAGGAGTTGGCATCGCCGTATCTCGTTAGCACCTGTGCCGTAGCGGTGACCCGGGCATTGCCTGTGTGAGGGTTGGCCGTTCCGTGTCAGGCACGCTGCCTGCAGTACGTCCGCATGATATCGCTGACCGCCCGCCGTCGTCGCTCGCGTTCGCCGATTCGTCGGACGTGCGTGAGTACCTGGTCGAGGCGCTGAAGCTCGACCATGTGGGACCCGGCGCCGGTCACGACCTCGCCGATGAACTACTGCCCCGAGACTCCAACCCGTCCACCGCAGCCTACGTGTTCCGTCTGTAGCTGAGACCACCGGCCGGCGGGTCAACGGTGTAGCCGAGCTTCGTCAGCACACCAGCCGCTACCTCGGGATACTTTTGCACAGACGCCGCGGCCTGGCGGGCACTCCACTCTTGCAGCGAACGCTGAACCGTCGGTTTCCAGTTCGGCTTGAAGTCGGCGTAGAGCCTCTCACGGTTCAAGAACAGCAGGAAGTCCTCGAGCGTAGGCCGCAGTCGTTGAGCCCCAACGGGGAAGTGAAGCGCATGGAGGTCCAGCGCCGCTCGTCCGCTCGATCCGTAGACCCAGGCCATCTCC
Source organism: uncultured Acidimicrobiia bacterium (assembly GCA_964516495.1). Classification (GTDB taxonomy): domain Bacteria; phylum Actinomycetota; class Acidimicrobiia; order Spongiisociales; family Spongiisociaceae; genus JAPPFW01. The sequence continues at coordinate 6,449 of CAZEZF010000027.1, forward strand.
GGCGAATTGGCATGCAGGTGCACGTGCCCCGCCGGCCTATCCACGGACCGGGGGTCTCGATCGTATTCTAGCCGAACCAGGGGCCGATGCTTCTTACGGCCACCCGTGACGTCCACCCACAGCCCGATGCTGGATGTCACTACCCCCACATACTCCCTGCTAAATCCCATTTCGAGGACATAGCTCACTCTTAAGAGGAGCGCTAGGTTGCGGGGATATCCTCGTTCCGGCGAAGAAGCGGAAACCCTTGGGACTGCCATACGACCGCGAAGCTTCAACTACGGCACGACGGTCGTCGTCCTTCAACCGCGTGACGAAACTGACATCTGTGTCGATGGCGGCATCTACAATGATGTTTTGAGGCGCGACGCTAACTCTGCGGCTGCGTCTTCGAGCGTCGTATCGGTCACTCGTCGAAGACCAGGGGCCGGTACTTCAGCCAGAGATCGCGGAGGTAGGCGTCGGTGAGCGTATCCGCTTCCCCCTCGGTGCGGAACTCCTCCACGGTCATGTGCTCCTCTTCAAGAAGGTGCTCGAGCTCGTGCATGAGCTCTTCATGAGTTACATATCTGATCGTGGTCATCGTCAAACCTCCTGGGACCAGCCCTCCGCCTGGATCAAGGCGTTGGACCACCCGGCCACCGTGCTAGGTATAGAATCGTACACTACTCTCTACCTGTGCCAATCGTGGCTCGCCGTAGTAGAACGTCAAGAAACACATAGGTTGGCATCCGTATCTCGTTAACAGTCGCGCCGTAGCGGTGACCCGGGCGTGCCAGTGTGAGGGGTGGCCGTTCCCTGTCAGGCACGCTGCCTACAGTACGTCCGCATGACCGCTGACTCCCCGCCGCCGTCGCTCGCGTTCGCCGGTCACGACCTCGCCTATGAACTGTTGCCGGGATGGAGGAGACCGTCGAGCTGGTACCTGATTCGGAACGGCGGTTCGGAGCTGTGGAGGCCGGACGAAGTAACGACTGTGTCATGTGTCGTTGATCCAGTCTCGGATCCACTCACGATAGTCGAGCCATAGATCCCTGTGGAAAGCATCTGTTAGCGTATCTGCCTCACCTTCGGCGACGAAACGCTCGAAGGTCATGTGCTCACCCCCGAGAATGCTCTTGATCTCCTCAATCATCTGTCCGCTCGTGACGATCCTTATTTCGGCCACTAGCGATCCTCCTGGTGGGACTCTTCATCGTCAAACAGCAGGGGCCGGTACTTCAGCCAGAGATCGCGGAGGTAGGCGTGGGTGAGCGTATCCGCTTCCCCCTCGGCCCGGAACTCCTCCACGGTCATCCGCTCCTCCTCAAGACGAGCTTCCATCTCCCGCCACAGATCCTCACGAGTGATATACCGAACCGTGGTCATCTGCTACCTCCTCGTAGCGGAACCAGTGCGCCGAGGCCGCAGGACGCCATACTAGGTAATATATCGTACGCTATTCTCCTACTGTGCCAAAGGTGTCACAAGGTAGTAGAACATCAATATACCTTTACGTCCCCCTTATGACACAGGGCGCCCTCATCAATCGCCGGGGGCGTCGGCAGTAGCCTGAGTCAGATTCCATGGAGGATTGCCGTTCCCTGTCGGGTGGTGTTCAGCCTACAGTACATAGCATGAATGCTGACTCCCTGCCGTCGTCGCTCGCGTTGGCCGATTCGTCGCATGTGCGCGAGTACCTAGTCGAGGCGCTGAAGCTCGACCTGGTGGGACCCGGCGCCGGTCACGACCTCGCCGATGAACTGTTGCCCGGTTGGAGGAGACCGTCCAACTGGTACCTGACCGGGTTCCTGATCCCGTCGGACACGCCGTTCGAGGACCGGAGCGACGTTGACGAGGATGACTCCCTCGACGAGGTCCCGGGCGTCGCAGGGCTGGTGGAGGAGTCCGCTGACGAACGGCGGGCGGCGAAGAAGGGCTTCTTCCCGTCTTCGATGGGTTTGAGTTTCCTTGTGTCCGAGCAGACCGAGAGCCTCGATGTGACGGTTCGTTGGGGGAATTACGAACCGGGAGAGGTGGAGGGCGCCGAGGGCAAGCCTGTTGCTATCTGGCAGAGAACCGCCGAGGAACGAACGGTCGAAGTGACGCTCTCAGGTCCTCCTGACTGGAAGGTCCTGCAGTCCGGTGGCCTCCGGATGCATGCGGCGAGCTGTGCGCAACGGTCCCACAGGACATCGACCTCGCGGATCCGGCGGCGAAGGGTCCTTGCCTGGCGGTAGTGGGCGGTGAGGCAGAACTCGATCCAGGGACGAGCGCTGCGATCGGGCGACCATCGACCAGCGGAGACCTTGTTCAGCACTGCGTAGTAGGTGGACGTGTTGCGACCCAGGTACTCCTCAATACTCATGAACACGGGCGACATGATTCCCTCGCATCCGAGAACCAGTGATTGGAGGCAGCGGGCCACCCGTCCGTTACCGTCACTCTTCCTGTAACCGTTGGAACACCCGGGCCAGGACCCCGTTCCCGGGCCCGGCGGCGCATCCTCTTGTAAATAGTGTTCCAATGCCCGAACCTTTCCGGGACAGCCCGCACTTGGTGAAGCCGGTCGCCGTCGGGTTTGGCCTACCTACTAATATGTCAGGGATTGTTGATTGACTGGATGCTCCTTCCTAGTGCCAGGTGGGGTGTAGTAGAGTGTTCTGTATAACGTTATGGTATGTTGGATGAGTTGAGAAGTGGTTACGATCGGCCCGAATCGGGTAGGTTGCAGAACGACTGGCAGGTGAGATATGGCGACGATGGGCACGTTATCGAGGACACCGGATGTCCGGGAGACATTCGTGTTTCCCGACCCGCCGGATGATCCGGAAGCCAAGATGACCAGTTTCGATCATCTGACGATTACCGGAAGCGCGCACTCCCTGGCGGTGCATCTGGGCAAACGGGACACGACGTTGGTGGCTGGTGACCGGTACATGAGTCCGGCGATTATCCGGGATGTGGCCGGACTGAGGAATCCGGACCTGTTGGTCGCCTTCGGAGTGGACCCGGCGGCGTACCGCAGGCGCAATGCCTATGTGATCTCGGAGCAGGGGAAACCGCTGGACTTTGTTTTGGAGGTGGCGTCGAAAAGCACGGGCGGAGTGGATACGACGGACAAGCGTGTGGATTATGCGCGATTGGGCATTCGGGAGTACTGGCGTTTCGACGAGACGGGGGAGTATCACGGGGCGAGGTTGGCGGGCGATCAGTTGGTGGAGGGTCGGTATGCGCCGATCCCGTTGGAAAATATGCCCGGGCGCGTTCTACAGGGGTACAGCCGTGTGTTGGATATCTACCTGAGATGGGAGGACGGGGAGTTACTGTTCTGCGATCCTGCGACAGGGTTTCCTATCGCATGCCTGGAAGACGAGCGGGAGGCGCGGATGGCGGCGGAAGCCAATGCCGAAGCGGAGAAGACGCGGGCCGATTCTGCACAGGCTCGCGCCGAAGCCGCCGAAGCCCGAGTCTTGGAGTTGGAGGAACGGATCCGCCGCCTGGAAGATTGATCCCTCTTACTGGCCGGATGTTGAATCCGGGAAGAAGGAACACGAGATTATCGAGGCAGGGGAGCATCAGGCCAGGGTGGGCCGGATAGCTCGAGGACTCCTGCCGATGTTTGACAACAAAGAAGCCTCGGACTCCATCCGACGTTACCGGCGCTGACACCTCCCAGGCGACAGGCTTCGGTATCCGGCCCCGGTCGGCTTCCTGCAAATACAGAACGATCCAACCTTGATCCTGTATCGTCATATCGATGATTGATCCGCTTCTGGCAGCTACCGAATCAGGAGCGTCCTCTCTTCTGGACGAGCACCAGGTGTTGATATTCCTGATCCAATTGGCGCTCCTGGTCGGCGCCGCCCGTCTGCTCGGCGGTCTCGCCAACAAACTGCGCCAACCGGCGGTGGTGGGCCAGATCGTCGCCGGAGTGGTGATCGGCCCGAGCGTCTTGGGAAACCTCTACCCGGACGCCTTCGAATGGATATTCTCGGACCCGACGGTCGGATCGGCGGTGTACGGGCTGGCCTGGTTGGCGGTGGTCATGGTTCTGGTGGTCATCGGTTACGAAACCGATCTCGGGATCATCATGCGCCTCCGTCAGGCGGCGGTAAACGTGTCCGCAGGAGCCTTGCTGGCCCCTTTGGTCGTGGTGGGACTAATCGCCCTCCTAACTCCTTCCTCGTTCATCGGTGACGCCGGAAGAGGTCTGTACGCGTCGTTCATGGCCCTCGCCCTCTCTGTGGCCGCCCTGCCGGTTGTGGCGAAGATCCTTCTGGACCTCGGGATGCTGCGACGTAACTTCGGTCAGATCACCCTGGCTGTCAGCATGACCATGGACTCGGTCGGATGGCTGATCCTGGCCGGTTTGGCGGGTATCGCACGGGAAGGCTTCAGTCCGTCCGAGCTGCTCAGTTCCCTCGGAGGGCTTGTCCTGTTCCTGGTATTGGCCGCCACCCTGGGACGATGGTTACTCAACCAGGCAATGAGGATGGCGTTGCGCAAAGGCCAGAATGTGTCGGCTGCGCTTACGGTAAGCCTGGTAGCGGCCCTTACGGGAGGCGCGGTTACCCAGATACTGGGCTTGGAGGCCATTCTCGGAGCGTTCATCGTCGGAATCATTCTCGCCACACTGCGCTACCAGGTAAGCGAAGTACGGCATGTGCTGGAAATCGTTACGGACTCCTTTTTTGCTCCCATCTTCTTTGCATTCAGCGGTCTTCGGGTCGACATCGGTCTGCTGGCGAGCCCCGCCGCGATCATCTGGACGGTAGTCCTCATCGTCCTGGCGGTCGCCGCCAAGGTGTTCGGAACCCTGGTGGGCGCCCGTCGTTCCGGACTCGGCCTGCGGGAGGGATTGGCTTTGGGGTCCGGTCTGTCGGCTCTCGGGGCGATGGGAATCGTGGTCGCCTTGGTAGGACTAAGCCTCGGTGTCCTGAGCGATACCGGATATACCGTGATCGTACTCGCCGCCATCGTTACCTCACTGATCGCTCCTATCCTGCTCAAGATCGCAGTTCGCGGTATGGAGGCGGCGGGGGAGGAACAGACTCGACTCGAGTCGGAGGCGATCCGTTCGCAGGCTGAAATACTCGGCTCCCGGCGGATCCTACTGCCCACCAGGGGCGGCACTAACAGCATCTACGCAGCAGGCCAACTCAAGATACTTTTCCCCGAAGCTGAAGTAACCGTCTTGACGGTTAGCGGCCACCAAAACAGCTGGACGAGGTTCTTTCGAGGTGACACGGTCGCAGCGGGTGACGGACCGGAGGTGGTGCTCAAGACGTTGGGATCGGACCGTCACCGACTCATTCGACGCAAGCGAGCGGACCCGGTGGAGGCGATCATCAACGAAGCCGCACTGGGCTATGACCTGGTGGCGCTCGGCGCTACCGAGCCGGTGGACGGGAGCAAGGTCTTCTCGTCGTTGATCGACCGGGTATTGGCGCGCCTGACTTTGCCCACCCTGATCTTCCGCTTTCCCGACCCGACCGAGACGGACCCGTTGCAGCAGGCCGCGTCCAGCAATGTGGGAAGGGTTTTGCTGTCGGTCGAGTCGAACCGGGCTTCACGCGCCGCCGAGGAAGTCGCCTACTCCCTCGCCGCTCACAATGACGGGTCCGTGCTGGCCCTGCACCTGATAGCCAGAGCCGCCGCCGATCCGCTTCATCTCGACCATTCGATCACCAGACAGGACTACCGGAGCGGTCTCGAGCTGGTGAAGGAGTCGGTCGCGTTCGGGGAGCGTCTGGGTGCGAGAGTCAACGCTGACGTAAGGCCGGTGACGCAGCCCGGTTCGGACTTGGCGGCAACCGCCAACGACGGCGACTGGGACCTGCTGGTGTTGGGGGCGACCAACCGACCGCTCACCAGGCGCCCCTTCCTCGGATACACCATGTCCCATGTGCTCCGACACGTTCGGATTCCCCTCGTGATCGTCGCCATACCCGACATCGTTTCTCGGTACGCCTCTTCGGGGCAAAACGAACCGGATACGATAGACCCTTAACCCCGATTTGTGCTGGGGTTTGGATGGGTAGCCGTAAGAGACGCAATGAACTCTCTGACCTGGGGGAATAGCCGCTTGGTGGGCTTGACGCGGCCTTTTCGGGTATCGGTGTGTCTGAGGCATAAAAAATCAGGGTTACAGATCAGGGCTCGCCTGCTAGCAGATACCAGACCTTGCGGGTCCAGGCCCCTAAGCGTGAAATGTAACGATTGGTCGAACTGATCGGCGCCCGGCCTATAAACGACCCTCTGCTACCAGAGCCTCGTTATAGGGTTCGATCATGATGCACTCGCCCGGACATTCCTCGGCGGACTCGATTACATCCTCGATCAGATTGTCGGGAACCCGCGCAACCCCCCGGGCGCCTTCCGGACCATGGCCGTCTCCATCGGCGGCATCGAACACGATACTAGAACCGAAGTGCCTGGCCTCCTCTTTGACAACCCAGAGCCCGTCGTCCCGACCCTCGAATACGTCCGGTGCAATCTCTTCGCAGATACCATCCCCGGTGCATAGGTCCTGGTCGATCCAAACCATCATCTTGTAGCCGGCCATCGCTGTCTGACTCCTTCGGCTTCGGTCATGTCCATTATGGTCGCCGCTGCGCCAGATACCCAATCAATCAGCTGATACTTGTCCATTCGAGAACCGACCACACACCGGTGACCAACCGGCTTCATGCGTTGATCGGCGGACAGTAGCCTGCCGGTCGCACAAACCACTCTAGGCGGCGGCTGAAGGTACACTCGGTCATCGACCACCGCGAGGGAGAATCTACTTGTCAATCGGCCTCATGGGCTTCGGAAGGATCGGACGCAACGTCTTCCGCCAGCTTTCCGGGAACAATAGGATCAAGGTCGGCGCCATTGCTGACATAGCCGATCGGGAAGCTCTGGCCTACCTACTCAAGTATGATTCGATCTACGGACCGTATCCGGAGCCCGTCAGCCTCGAGAACGATTTACTCCTCGTGGGAGAACGCCGCATCCCGCTCATTCACGCTACCGAGCCCGGTGAGGTGGACTGGGGCGCCTTAGGCGTCGAGACCGTGATACAAGCAACCGGTAAGTATCGAACCTCCACATGGTGCGCGGAGCATCTGCGAGCCGGCGCCAAACAAGTGATTCTGGCCTCAACCACCGAACAACCCGGGGACCTGCCCCTGTTGCTGAGCGGTGTCACCGATCATGTCCTCGATGAGGATCCTTCTCCTTCCGTGGTGGCCACGGGTTCGAATACATCCAACGCCATGGCGCCGCTGGTTGCGATTCTCGATGATCATTTCGGGGTCGAAGGGATGTTCTTCACCACCATTCACGCATATACGAATAGGGTTCGCCTCGGCGATGTCCCTACCGGCGGCTTCCGATCGAGCAGGGCGGCCGGAGAGAACATCATTCCGGCTACCAGCAACTCCGCGGGCATTCTCGAAGGAGTGTTTCCCGATCTGGAGGGTCGTATCTCTTCCAAAGCGCTCAACGTCCCGGTGGACGACGGTTCCACGGTTGACGCGGTAACCCGACTCCGCTCCGCGACCAACATAGCCGAGGTTAACGAGGTGGTTCGGGAAGCGTGCCGGACCGACTATCCGGGCATTTTCGGTTTCACCGCCGACCCGATCGTCTCGAGCGATGTCCGAGGCGCCACACACTCGGGCATATTCGACAGCCTATCGACCATGATGATCGGGGGCGCCCTGCTCAAGACCATCGTCTGGTTCGACACCGGATGGGGATACGCGGCCCGGATCGTCGAGTTGCTTGATCGCTACTACCCACCGGAAACAGGCTGACATGGTAACAAAGGTCGCTATAAACGGCTTCGGGCGGATCGGCAGAGCCGTGCTGCGCATAATTCTCGAACGGCCTGAGTCCGCTATTGATGTAGTGGCGATCAACGACTTGGCCGACAATGAGGTGCTCGCCTACCTGCTGAGACGCGACTCGGTGATGGGCGCACTCGAACATAGGATCAAAGTGGGGGAGGGATGGATGACGGTCGGGGGTCATCACATCCGAATGCTGCAGGAACGATCACCCGAAATGCTGCCATGGGAAGAACTCGGAGTTGACATCGTGGTCGAGTCGACCGGCGTCTTCCGTAACCGAAGCGCTTTGGAGCAACATATCGGCGCCGGCGCGCAGAGGGTCCTACTTACGGTTCCGGCTAAAGACGCCATAGATCGTACTGTCGTTCTCGGCGTGAACGACGGCGATCTACGGGCTTCGGATCGGATTGTCTCGAACGCATCCTGCACAACCAACTGCCTGGCGCCCATCGCGAAGGTCTTGGACGACGAGTTCGGCATCGTCCGGGGGATTATGACCACCGTCCACGCGTACACCAACGATCAGCGTCTGGCGGATGTTCCCCACAAGGACCTTCGACGTTCCAGGGCCGCCACCGAGAACATAATCCCCACCTCGACAGGCGCCGCCCGCGCAGTCGGTACGGTCCTCCCCAAGATATCGGGAAGGCTTGATGGCATGGCCATGAGGGTGCCGGTACCCGACGGTTCACTGGTGGAACTCGTGGTTGAACTATCCACAAAGGTCGACGCTCTTACGGTGAACCGGCAAATGCGAAGGGCGGCTCGCGGGCCGATGCGGGGAGTGTTGCAATACTCGGAGGAGCCGCTCGTGTCCTCCGACATCATAGGAAACGGGCATTCGAGCGTGTTCGACGCCGGCGGGACCGAAGTTCTCGGTGACAGGTTGGTCAAGGTTGTGTCCTGGTATGACAACGAATGGGGGTATTCCAGTCGGGTAGTTGATCTGATCGAGTACCTCGGTTCGATGCCTGTACCGGATTAGCCGGATCGGTGGGTGTCAGTCACCGGCTACGCGGGCCGTACGCTAGGGCAGTCCTGCAACGTATACCAAGGCTAGGGATCGGGTTGGTCCTGTTCGGCGCCGGGATCGCTCTGAAGCTACGTTCCGAACTGGGATTGTCACCCTGGGACGCCTTTCATCAGGGGATAGCCGCTCATGTACCTCTGACGATCGGAACGGTGACGATCCTGGTCAGCGGGCTGGTCCTGCTGGCTTGGATACCGCTGCGGCAGCGAGTCGGGGTAGGCACCGTTCTCAATGCAGTCGCCGTAGGTGTCATGATCGACATCACCCTGCACCTGGTGGGAAGAACCGACTGGATACCGCTGCGATGGGCCTACCTGCTGGTATCCTTGGGGTTGATAGGCGTGGGTTCGGGCCTATACATAGGGTCCCGTTTGGGACCCGGCCCGCGTGACGGAGTAATGCTGGGTTTGGCCGCTAGAGGGATCTCGATCCGACTGGCCCGCTTCATGATCGAAGGAACGGTCTTGGTGGCTGGATGGTTGCTGGGCGGGACGATCGGTATCGGCACCGTGTTGTTCGCCATCCTGATCGGACCGATCGTGCAGTTCTTTCTGCGTCGCCTCGACCTCGGGCCGGTATCCGTATAGACGCAGAATCCGTTATCGGGTAGCGGACCGGGAGAAATGTTGTGTAGGGGCGGCGCCGGACCATGGAGAGTTCGTCAACATACAACATACAACGAAACCAGAAGAGTCCAGGAGGGTGCTGAGTAACCCCCGGCTTGGCCCGACGTCCAATGGTAAACCTCCCTGGTCAGCGGACGGAGGGCCCCCATTCAATCACCTGTTTTAAGCACCGTCCTCGGACTGTAGCCCCTGACAAGGGGCATCCGTGGTAGATGCGCCATGGCATGAAGGATTCGACCCGAAGACTCAACGGAGGCGGCTCATACTTGAGCAGGGTCCTTACAGGTAATCGAAAGTGGCATCCCTCCGATTAGTCTTGAATCGTGAAGATGAACACCCCTTCCCCCGGTCTATAGCCACATGAACCTGACCACTCGGCTTGATGATCTGGTTCCTGAACCCCTGCGGGGCACAAAGGATCCCGCCCGTGATTTTGCCGCGCATCACGAAGGACCCACCGAGTATGGCGCTGATCGAAAGCCCGTAAGAGTGAGACCTTGGTGACGATCGGTATCGACGAGCGGGCTGTGAGCCGGTGGATATCTGATCGGGTGGAAGGCGCCGAACCACCGTTCACGTTCCAGATGATCCCGGGCGGTAACTCGAACTTGACCTACCGGGTTAGAAGCACCGCCGGGGAAGACCTCGCACTGCGAAGGCCACCCCTGCATAGTATTCTTGAAAGCGCTCATGACATGGCCCGGGAGTTCCGGGTGATCTCCGCCCTTCAGGAAACAGGAGTCCCGGTACCCCCCGCGCTAGGCCTCTGCACCGACTCCGAAGTGAACGGGGCGCCGTTCTATGTAATGGGTTTTGTGGACGGAACGGTGCTGCATGATCGGGAGGCGGGAGAGCGGATAGCCCCTCACCTACGACCGGAGGCCGGACGGTCGGTGGTCGAAGTTCTAGCGGCCCTCCACTCGCTTGACCCGGACGCGATAGGTCTCGGTGACCTCGGTCGTCGTGAGGACTACCTGGAACGCCAACTCTATCGCTGGACCCGCCAGTTCGAAGCCTCCAAGCAACGCGACCTTCCGATCATGGACCGGGTACGAGAATCCCTGCTGAAGAACGTTCCTCGACAGCTACGCTCCGGTGTGGTCCACGGTGACTACCGACTCGGCAACCTGATCGTGGACGAAGGAAGGGTACAAGCCGTGGTGGACTGGGAATTATGCACCCTGGGTGACCCGCTCGCCGACCTCGGATACCTGGCCAACGATTGGATCGAACCCGGCGAACCGATCCTCTGGCGATACTCGGCCATCCAGGCAGGGGGATTCCAGAGTCGGCGGGAGATGATCGGGCAATACGCGAAGCTGAGTTCGGCGGACCTATCTCGGATACGCTATTACCAGGCATTCCAGTCATGGAGATTGGCCGCCATACTGGAGGGGGTGTGGTCACGATACCTGCGCAGGGCGATAACCTTGGGCGCCGGGGTTGACCTTGATGAACTCGCCCGTTCGGTGGAACGTCTGGCCGACCACGCCTTGGAATTGCTCAACTCCGATTTTTAATGCAGGGGTTTGAATGGGTAGCCAAGAGAGCTGCAATGAACTCTCTGACCTGGGAAAATAGCCGCTTGGTGGGCTTGACATGGCCTTTTCGGGTTCGGTGTGACGGGTGCATGAAGAATTGGGGTTAACTCGTAACGCGTAGCTCACCGGCCCGACAATCGTTCGCTCATGGACCGATGCCGTCTATACATAGCTTAGGTCGGCGTAGGCGCTACCCTCATCAGGTGCTCCGATTCAGGGCGTTCGGATTCCCGATCCATATCCATTTCAGTTTCTTGCTGCTTCTGGCGCTCTTCCTGGACTCGGGATTCAGCATGACCGCAATGCTCCTGTGGACCGCCGCCATCCTCGTTTCTGTCCTTCTACACGAACTGGGTCATGCCGCCACTGTGCGCCGGTTCGGAGGTCACGTCGAACGGATCACTATTTACGCCTTGGGTGGGGCGACCCTGTGGCGGGAGGGGGGAACGGGTCTACGAAGCTGGAAACACTTCGTCGTAGCCGCCGCGGGCTCCGGAGTAGGCCTCCTGGTCGGATTGGGTACCTACTTGTTCGTAAGGATCGGGGGAATCGGTGACACAGGACGACTCGTCGTGGATTCTCCGTGGAGAATCCATCTCTTCGCGGCGGACGTTTCCGGGGCCTACCTTGCCTTCTTCATAGGCGCGTTTATCTCGGTATCAGTCGTGTGGGGACTATTCAACTGGATCCCGATAGGCGGCCTTGACGGTTCCAAGATGCTCCGGGTGGTGCTCATCAAGTTTCTGGGCCCCGGCGGGGATCTTCATTCCCGGATTATCGGTATGGCAATCGGCGTCGCGGCTGCCGTGTGGCTTTGGCAGCGAGGCGCCCGACTGGGCGCTGTGATCGTGGTCGTGTTCTCCGCATCGGACCTCCTTGCCTACCGCCGCCGTGCGTCGACTTCCCGGTAAAGGCAAACACGCGGATCTTGAAAGGGTTCACCTGGTCGGCGATCCCGGACCGAAGAATCGATGGTTCGCCGGGTCTCAACCGTCAGGACCGGCCTCAACCCGGCTTCCGGCCTGACGATGACATCGGATCGTTGATCTGTCGGCAATCACTCCCGGTTTCCGGCCCCATCGTTCCGGCGGGTCGAGTACTCGGTTAGATTGGCTCGCAAGTTCAACCGACCATCACCGTCCTAGGAGATCAGCTTGGCGGCCGAACCAAGAAACGACAAACCCACCCTTCACGATCTTCCTACGGAATCCGATGTGGTCGTGATCGGAGGAGGTGTCATCGGACTGTGCGCCGCCTACGAGTTGTCGCGTCACGGACGGGAGGTGGTGGTCATCGATAAGGGCCCGATAGCTCGTGGCAGCGCCTCCGGGAACGCCGGGTTCATCACCCCCAGCCATGTAATCCCGATGGCTGCCCCCGGTGTCTTGGCAGGCGTTATCAAGGGAATGATCCGACGTACCGGTCCGGTCGTGGTCCGGCCTTCGCTCAATCCCGATTCCCTGCGATGGATAGTCAGGTTTATGAGGTTCTGTAATCGGAAGGCAGCCCACTCCGGATCCCTTGTCCTGGCCGCCCTCGGATTCCGGAGCGCCGAACTGATCACCCGGTGGATCGCCGAAGAGGGAATCGACTGCGGCTACCGTCCGGATGGCCTCCTGAATGTCTACGGCACTCCCGCCTCTCTTGAATCAGGAAGGCGGGAGGCCGCCCAGATGCGACGCTACGGCGTAGGGATCGAGACTCTCGGAAGCAAAGAGATACGCGAGTTGGAACCCTCCCTCAACAAAGAGGTTCTGGGCGGATTCCTGTGCACGGATGACGCGGGTCTCAACCCGGGTCGATTCCTGGACAACCTTGCCGACGTTCTCAGGGCTCGCCGGGTGAGGTTGATCCCTGATACCGAATTGCTGGCCTTCCAGGGCGCCTCCGGAACCGTTCAAAGGCTGGTGACTTCGGGCGGCAATGTGGTTGCGGACCAGGTAGTGATAGCCACCGGCGCGTGGTCAGCAGGTATCGCCTCGTTGTTGGGAGAATCGGCGCCCATACAACCGGGGAAGGGACACAGCATGACCGTCGCCAAACCGTCCACCGGACCGCGCCACAATATTTTAATCGGTGACAGGTGGGTAGCGGTCAATCCCATGGGTGATAGGTTGCGGATGAGCGGTTGGCTCGAGTTCGGCCGGCTCGATACCCGACCTTCCATCCGAAGACTTGCCCTGATAGAAGTCGGTGTCCGTTCCCGGATCCGGTTGGATCCTCAACTCACGGTGCTGGAACGTTGGGCGGGGCTTCGGCCCATAACCCCGGACGGCATTCC
>CAZEZF010000027.1:19756-32180 GCA_964516495.1 uncultured Acidimicrobiia bacterium
GATCATCGGATGGTCTCGGCGCTGGCAAAACGTCGCCTACGCCGTCGGCCACGGCAAGCTCGGCCTGTCCCTCGGCCCGATCACCGGACGGCTGGTAGCCCAGATCTTATGTGGTCTTCCCACCGATCTCGACTTGGAACCATTATCTCCGGGTCGGTTCGGCTGATCATCGCCAGGCGCCATATCTGACCAACCGAGGCCGCCGAGCCTCGACCAGACCGATTTCCGGAGATGTATGTAACCCTGATTCCTCCGGACCCGCACGTCACGGAACCCGGCTCAGGAACGCCGATCTCGGCGGGGGAGGTGGGACGCCTGACCCGATTCGAGAGTGCGAATTAAATCTACCTGCTTGTTAATACAGAACTTACCTGATAATTCTAGTTTATTAAGTTATACATAGTCTAATAGAGGTTATAGATGCTTAGTTCTGTAGAAAAAGGCTTCATGATGTTGCTAATGGCAGGATTGGCCGCCGTACTCCTCCTACTTCTCGAAACCTACATGCCAACCGAAAACCCATCCGCCCTCCAACCGCATCAGGGGGATCGGGTCACCATCAGCCAAACCGTCATCGAGACCTCACCGGAAACGGCCGGTCCCACCGTCATCCGTCCGGTAGCGACTTCGTCGGTTCCCGGTTCGCTCACCCTTCCGGATGTGATCAATCCTCAACAAGGAGAGGTCGCCGACGACGGACAACCATTCGTAACCTGGGTTCGTAGCTCAACATCGGGCCCTACCACGACTACACCATCCCCGATGGCCGTCAGCGAACGAACCCCGTCGCATCCCCCGACCACGGACACTCCGATTCCCGCTGTGACCGCGCTGCTTCCCTCCACCACTACCTCCGCAACGTCCGACCAGACCGGCGCTCCGCCACGATGTCCCCCCGTGAACGAACTATGGGAGGCGGACGGCTATCCGGTCGAGGATCCCTGCACCCTGTCGGAAGTTAAACAGGCTTTGACCTGGGCTTGGACCGGGACCGACGCGCAGAGGAGGTCCGCCATTCGCAACAGCCATCTACTCGACGAGATATTCCTCGCTCTGGATGAGTACGGCAGAACCCATAACGCGGGACTATTCGATCCCGATACCCGCGGCGACTGGATGGTGGCGTTCGATGACATCCGCTGGCGCGGGGGACCTCGATACGATCGTGCCGTCATCGCGGTTACATACCGGTTAGTCCACCGCGATTACCAGGATGATTCCAGGTGGACCGACACATTGGTACAGGTCGAGGGTGAATGGAAACTCTCCTACAGGAGATCGTACTGCTTGCAAGCGGATGTGATCATGGAGTACATCGGAAGCGACCTCCGTTGTCCGCCCGATCCCGATCCGGCTGTTAACGAAGATGAAGACCCCGACATCATCCGGGAATATGAGCAATGACCGACCAAGGGGCGGAGCGTCGAGGCGCGGTTCCGGTGTCCGTTACCCGGAAAGCGGGTGGCCTGGCGGCACTCGGATTGGTGGTGGCGGGATCACTCTGGGCTTCCGAACCGGGCGCCGCCGACCCGCCTGCCTCGTCATGGATACCAGGCCAAACCGTAACCACCTGGGATTGGGAACGTCATTGGAACTACTGGATGGAATGGAAGTGCGCTTCATTGTCAACCATATCGAGTACCGGAAAACAGAGTTGTTTCTCGTGGATCCGGATCGGTCCGACCTGGAAACCGTGCGGTCCTGAGGTTCGGCCTCCCCAAACGGGACGTACCAATACCTGCAATATCGGACAACCGGGAGGACATCGGCCACACGGCGACAACACGAACAGCCGTTACACATATCTGGGTCGCCACGAGGATCGCACCGGACCCACATACCCGGTATGCGCGAATGACCCGAACCTGCCCGCCGATACCTCTCCCGGCAATTGCGGAAGCTGGATCGAGGTCACCCACCCCCATTGTCCTTCAGACGCGAGTAGTCACCCACCCGACTGTCCGAAACCGGATCTTCCCCCAACCTCCGGCGCGCCTCAGACACCCGATCCCACCAAGACGCCGAACGCCTGTGCGCTGCCCCCGGCAACCCGCGCCTTCCGGGAGGCCGTATCCTCGCAACCAGACCCTGGCCACGGTCTACAGCCGCCCTCCTTCGGGTATGTTCGCGCGCCTCTCAAGGCCTTCTATCCTCACCCGACGGCGGCCGAGTTCCGTGTACGGGTACTAACCGAGACTGTCAGAATACGTATTTGGTTGTCTGAGGTAGCCTGGTCGTTCGCGGCCCTCGGCGTCGACGATGGACCAGATCAGGAAGTACGGGTATTCCGGCGCACCGCCCCCGACCGCCGCCGGGCTGCCTCACTCGGAACACCGGAGACTGTGAAATTCGGTGACAAGGAGGCCATTTATCTGAAGTCCTCTCGACGAAGCGGGCGCCCTGGCGGGTATCCCGTAGTGGTAACCGTGGTGTGGCGAGGGGAGTGTCTCGACGGTAGCGGTTCAGGTCCTATCAGCCTGGGGCGCCGAGTCCGCCTCTTCAATCATAGGTACCGGGTATACGAGATACGCAGCCGCCCCGGTGAGATAGAGACTCGATAGGACAAGACGACAGAGCCGGACCGTGACCGCCGAACTCCGGAACGCGTTGGCGATCAACCAACCAGGCGGTACTCTCCAAGCGTTGTAGCCTATCGAACGGGCAGGTGAATCTCTGAAGGGCTTTTTCTGATGAACGACGTTATCGAGCGGGCTAGAACCTGGATAGCGAATGATCCGGACGACTCCACCCGCGCCGAACTGGGGTCCCTGATCGCAGACGGCGCCCTCGACGAGTTGCGTGATCGTATGGATGGAAGCCTGACCTTCGGAACCGCCGGAATAAGAGGCCCGGTAGGGGCGGGATCAAACCGTATGAACCGGGCTTCGATTATCCGAACCACCAGAGGGCTAGCGGATCATTTGCTTGATAGATACGGTGGATCCCCTCCCGGGCCGGTGGTGGTAGGGCGTGACGCGCGCCTCACCAGCCGATGCTTCATGGTTGACACGGTGGGTGTACTGGCCGCGGCCGGCCTGTCGGTACGTTACTGGGCCGACGAGATCCCGACCCCACTCGTCTCCTACGCGGTCTCGGCCCTGGGAGCGTGCGCAGGTGTGATGATCACCGCCAGCCACAACCCTCCCCAGGACAACGGGTACAAGGTATATGATGCCAACGGAGCACAGATCATTCCCCCGGTTGACTCGGCTATCGCCGGCGCCATAGAAAGAGTTGCACCCGCATCCGCCATTGAACGCTTGAAGAGACCATTCAACAACGGCAGTGCAGGGGTTCACCCCATCGGAACCGGACTACTGGACGACTACCGGCAAGCCGTACTCCGAAACCGGTATCTCGCCGGACCTCCGCCCCGCTTGCGCATCGTATACAGCCCCCTACATGGGGTTGGCTGGCGCCAGGTGGGGGCTCTCCTCCGGGAGGCCGGGCACCATGACCTCCATCCGGTTCCCGAGCAGATGAACCCTGATGGGCGTTTCCCGACAGTGAGGTTCCCCAATCCTGAAGAACCGGGCGCAATGGACCTCTCCCTGCGCCTCGCCGACCGACTAGGCGCCGACCTGGTTGTCGCCAACGATCCGGACGCGGACCGTCTGGCGGTGGCGGTACCGGGAGCGACCGGTTGGATTTCGTTGACCGGTAACCAAACCGGGGTCCTCTTAGCCGACTACATCCTCTCGCACCAACCTGATCCGGCCCGGAGCCTGGTGATCAACTCCATCGTAAGCACTCCGATGCTCGCCCGGGTCGCCGAGGCTTACGGGGCGCGGTTCGAAAGCACTTTGACCGGGTTCAAGTGGATAACCAAAGCGGCGCTCCATCTGGAACAATCCGACCGGGTTCGGTTTCGCTTCGGGTTCGAAGAGGCCCTGGGATATACCGTGGGAAGTACGGTTCGAGACAAGGACGGTGTCTCCGCAGCCTTGCTCATCGCGGACCTGGCCGCCGAATGTCGGCTCAAGGACATCACCTTGACGGATAGGCTCGCCGAACTCTACCGGCGATTCGGACTGTGGGCTTCCATCCAGAAGAGTGTAAGGAAGCCCGGCCCGACGGGCGCCGAAACCATCCGCACGGCAATCAGAGACCTGGGAGAGAATCCACCTCGGTCGCTAGCGGGAACACCCGTGACTTCGGTCATCGACTACCGGCGCGGCGCCTCGCAACGACCGGTATGGCTTGGTCGAGCCCCGTTGATCGAACTGCGCCTGCAAGGGGGACACCGCGTGCTGGTACGGCCCAGCGGGACCGAACCGAAACTAAAGATCTACGTTGATGCCCATGCTCCGGTCCCCGTCGGGCAGGATCCGTTCGAAATCGAGAGAGAAGTCATGAAGGATGCTCAACACATAGCCGAGGACATGGCTATTTCGATGGACCTATGAACATCCCTAGGATCGTGGACGGCAAGAAGAAAAGGAGAACGACTTGACGGTATTGAGTGACCTCGTAAGAGACCCTAAGACCCGACTCCATATCGGGGGGAACTGGACCGACGGAGAGGGTGAACTCGACGTTTTCGATCCGGCTACCGAGCAGTTGCTCGCCACGGTATCGGTAGCGGGACATGCTCAAGCCAAGATGGCCGTTGACACGGCGTGGGAGGCGGCGCCGGGATGGGCCGCCACCCCGCCCAGGCAGCGGAGCGACATCCTTCGCCGGGCGTACGAGATGATGATCGAGCGTGAGGAGCAACTCGCCGAACTGATAATCCTCGAGAATGGCAAAACCTACCCTGACGCAATCGGCGAGGTCAGGTACGGCGCCGAGTTCTTCCGTTGGTTCTCCGAGGAAGCAGTGAGGATAATCGGAGAGTTCCGTACCGCTCCGAGAGGTGACAAACGCATTGTCGTGATACCGGAACCGGTGGGGGTGTCCTTGATGGTGACACCGTGGAACTTCCCGTCGGCGATGGCTACCAGGAAACTCGGCCCGGCGCTGGCGGCGGGATGCACCACCATCCTGAAACCCGCCTCGGACACCCCTCTCTCCGCCTTGGCGGTAGCAGACATACTCACCGAGGCCGGATTGCCTCCGGGCGTAGTGAACGTGGTAACGGCGAGGGGTTCCTCGGGAGTCGTGGACGCCATCCTCGATGATCCCCGGGTCAGGAAGCTTTCGTTCACCGGCTCGACGGAAGTGGGCCGTTTGTTGATGGCGAAGGCGGGCAGTCGGATCATGCGCACCAGCATGGAGTTGGGCGGCAACGCCCCGTTCGTGGTGTTCGAGGACGCCGATGTCGAAGAGGCGGTTACGGGAGCGATGGTCGCCAAGATGCGCAATGCGGGCGAGACCTGTGTCGCCGCCAATCGTTTCTATGTACACGAGCGCATAGCCGATGAGTTCACGTCCGAGCTCGCCAAGGCGATGTCCGGCTTGCGGATAGGTCCGGGCATAGATCGTTCGAATCAGGTGGGTCCCATGATCAACGGACAGGCCATCGAGAAGATCGATCACCTGGTCAACGGGGCCGTGGACAACGACGCCACCGTCCTCACCGGTGGGAGAATCCCAGACCGACCTGGATACTTCTACGAACCGACGGTGCTTTCCGACGTTTCGCCGGACTCGGCCATCCTCGACCATGAGATCTTCGGTCCGGTAGCGCCGGTGGTCTCCTTCGAGTCCGAAGATGAGGTGGTCGAAGCCGCCAACGATACCGAACATGGGCTGATCTCCTATGTATTCACCCGGGATGTGAACCGCGCCTTCCGCATGGCGGAAGCCATCGAATCGGGGATGGTCGCTCTCAATCGCGGTCTCATCTCGGATGAGGCGGCGCCGTTCGGCGGTGTGAAACAGTCCGGCGTGGGACGAGAAGGAAGCCACCATGGGATGGAGGAGTTCCTGGAACTCAAGTATGTGGCCTGGTAAGGGACCACCTGCCTGATTCCGGCGTTGCGCCCGGGAACCTTCGACCCCGGGCGCGGTTCGATCACCCGGTCGGCGACGATCGACGTTACCGATCCGTCGTCCCGGCATCCTCTCGGTGGTTGAGCGAACCGAACTGGTCCGCAGTCGGTTCCGCTCAGCAGAACCAGGGTTCTGTCAGACGCGGTCGAGCGCAGGTTGCTCCATGCGGTATCGCCGCCGCCCGATTCGGGTCGTCTCCGACCGCCTCGAGCGCGACCTCCCACATGCGACCGAAGGTCTGCCTGGTCGGCCCACCGACACCTTCCTCGGCGATCCGGACCAATTCGCGCGCCAGGTGGTCTACGCCCGGGTCCGCAGCCGTCCAGCGATAAGAGGCGAGCCGACGGTCGTATTCACCCCGATGGCTTATAAAGGCGGGTTGGGTGGCCAATAGGGAGCCGTCCGGGACAAGCAGCCGGATACTCAACTGCACGGGGTCGGTCAAGTCGATCAAGTCATGCCGAACGATGAACTCGAAGATGTCGGCTACATCGCGCCGCGAGGTCCAGGGAGTGAACGGAAGCCAGGTCGGGCGTATTTCAAGGCCGGTTTCACGAGTCAAGTGAACCGCCAATGCCGCGTCCCGGGCGGTGTGGCCCTTGTCGAGAATCCCCAGAATCCGATCGTTAAGCGTTTCGAACGCGGAAACGACGAACCGACAACCGGTCCGGGTCAGGATCGGCAACTCCCGCCTATGCAGTAACAGGTGCTCCACCTTGATGGTCGCGTCATAGGTCAATCGAGGCCATCGACGGTTCATCTCCTCGACGATCCTCAGCGAGTGACGCGGACCGTTGAAGAAGTCCGCATCGCCGAACGTGATATGTCCGGCTCCCGCTCCGACCAGCCGCTCGATATCGGCGAGAACGGTCCCGACCGCTACAACCCTGAACCGCCCGTCGTAGACAGAGGGGAGAGGACAGTGGCGACATCGGTGCTTGCACCCGCGCGTCGCCTCAACCGAACCGACGAGTACCTGCTTCCCCCCATCCTCGAACCGAGCGTAGCTTTCGAGGCCGGGAAGATCGGTCCGATCAGGTTCGAACAATCGAATTCTGCGCCGAGAGGACGTGATACCGGTCGCCGCGGCGCCTTCCTGGACCGAAGACACCCACTCCACCAGTTCCCGTTCGTACTCCCCGGCTATTGCCCGGTCGAACGGACCGCCGCGATACGCCACCCCGGCATACAGCCCGTATACGGCGATCGGTATCTCACCCCGGGTTTTCCTGACCCGTTCAGCGGCGCGTGTCGCAAGTCGGAGGGCCGTATGCATCGGAACGCTGAACGCAAGTATCTCCGCCCAGTCGAAGAGTTCATCGTTCCATGGCTCGACGGCCAGATCCAGCGTCCTGACAGCGTGACCCGCCCGCCGCAGGCAGGCCGCCGGGGACGCCAGGTGAACAGGTTGGCGGCCCAGTTCATAGGTCGAAACCAGAGCAACCCGCATCAGGTCTTCCCGCTCGCCGTTTCGCGGGGTAATCCCCTGCGCCCGGCGACGACACGAATCTCGTTACCGGAGGACAGGTCCGGCCCGGTCGACGGATCAAGGAGACCGGATATCGGCCAAGATAGGTTGATGATCACTTCAAGCCTCGTGTCATGATCCCTATCCTATGCCGTCCGGCGCCGAAGCTACGCTCAGCGACGAGATGACCATCAACCTTGCTCACCGGTTCATACGTATAGCCGTAATGGCCTTGGCGGTTCTGCTTGCGGCCGCCGGTTGCGCCTCGGACCCGAGCGGACCGGATTACGGCGATGATCGAGAACCGGACCTTCCGTCATCCACAGTGCGGGAAACCCGGGTAGCCGCCACCGGAACGGAGGGTGTCGGCCCTGATCCGACCATTCAGACGCTGGCGGAACCTACATCTTCGGCCGATCCGGCTAGGGCGATCACGGAGGACTCGACACCCACCACCGCATCACCGCCCGCGACGGAGGTCATCTGGTCCCTGCCGCCGGGACAGGCGTCAACGATCCTGGAGTTGATGGGAGTGGTGGAATCGCTGCGAAAGCGCGAGTTCCTTACCCGACCGCCGGTTGCAGTCGGACTACGGAGGGACAGCGCAACAGCAGCCTCAGGTATCGCCCGGAACACTCCGGATGAGTCGGAGGTCCGGCCGGTATTACTTGAGTCGATCCGGCTGTCCACTGGTCTCCATCATCTCGAAGACCGGTGGGGCTCCGTAGGATCCGAACCCTTTTACGACTTCGACCAGCAAACGATCATGCTGCCGGATGATGGAGGCCCATTGGACGAATACCAGAAGCTGGTTCTGGTCGGCGAGTTGGTTCATGCCCTCACCGCCCAACACAATCCGGAGGTCTTCGAAGGCTTCGGACCCCGAGTGGAGGTCCCGGGTGGAACGACAGCCAGGAGAGCGTTGGTCGAAGGGGAGGGGGCGGTTGTCCAGACTCTCTATCTCGAATCGCTGACCGCTGAGCAACGTTCGGAAGCGGCCCGCCTGAGCTCCGAGTATGTCGGCCCCTTGATCGACGACCTCCCTCGCATGCTCCGGGACCTGATCGTGTTTCCCCACCGAGCAGGTTCGCTGTTCGCCACCAGCCTCTACCGGTTGGGAGGTACCGCGGCCCTGGATCAAGCACTCGACCGACCTCCCCGGTCGACCGAACACATCCTACATCTGGAAAAATACCGGAAGCTGGAGCCGGCTCTGGCGGTCCCTCCGCTAGAGGTGACGGTCGACGGTTACGCGCTGCAGGAGGAAGGAACCTGGGGGGAACACCGCTGGCGGCTACTGCTCAGCCACTACAACGACCACGCAGAAGCAGCCCGCGCCGCGGTGGGATGGGGAGGAGACCGGTACGAATTGCACAGTCATATGTACACCGATGACCTGATTCTCGTAGCGCGTTATGTCGGCGATTCCTTCGCTGATGATTCCGAGATGAACTCGGCCTTACGAACCATGCTGAACTCCGGCGTCGAAGCCGGAGGCTCGCTGGTGGCGGACACGGTTACCGAATGGAACGGCGCCGACACCTATGCTCTCCTGTCCTGGGATCTTGACGCCATCACGCTGGTCATATCCTCTGATCCCATTGCCGGACGCACCGCAGCCGCGCAACTCGGCTACACGGTATGACTGTCGGATGCCTCATCCTGTGCGGCACCCCTATCGGAAACCTGGGGGATAGTTCGACGAGGCTGGCGGAAAGCCTGGCGCGGGCGGACGCCGTATTCGCCGAGGACACCCGCCGGGCCCGGGTCCTTCTCCAGCACCTCGGTGTGACCAGCAGGCCCGAATCCTATTTCAAGGGTAACGAGTCGGCTCGGGCCGCCAGATTGGAGTCACTGCTGCGAAGGGGAGCGACAGTCGCCCTGATCTCCGACGCCGGAATGCCGGCTGTAGCCGATCCCGGTCTATCCGCGGTCCGGATTGCCCAGCGGGTCGGGGCGCGGATCTCGGTTGTTCCCGGACCCAGTGCGATACCTGCGGCCCTGGCTGTTTCCGGTTTGCCGGCGGATCGGTTCGTATTCGAGGGCTTCCTCCCTCGCCGAGGAGCAGAACGCTCTCGCCGGCTTGAGGAACTCGCTGCCGAAACCCGGACGATCGTCCTGTTCTCGGCGCCGAGCCGCCTTACCGACGATCTGGAAGCACTGCAGGCAACCCTCGGAGCGGACCGCCCGGTCACCCTGGTCAGAGAGTTGACCAAACGTCACGAAGAGATCCGGTCGAGCACGCTTGCCCATGCAGTGGAGGAGTGGACGGACCGGCGACCTATCGGCGAGTTCACGCTGGTGCTCGGCGGTTGGACCGAACCCGACACGCCGATGGAGGCCGCGCTCAAGGAGGTCGCCGATAGGACGGTCGGCGGGCAACCGATGTCGGATGCCGTACGCCGGGTCGCCGATGGGCTGGGTATAGGTAGGCGCGCCCTGTACCAAGCCGTCTTGCGAAGCAGAACCGATTGACCCTGCGCCGACCGCAAGGCGACCAAACGAGAACTCGGCGCAACGGGATGGTCGGTGTTGCGCCGCTGCGGCCGCTACGCTCGCCTCATGGTTGAATGGGTCGATACACACTGCCACCTGCAACTCGATGACCGGGCGGCCACCTTGCTTCTCGAACGAGCCGCGGCCGTTCGCCGTCTGGTGGTTCCGGGTATCGATCTGGCTACCAGCAACGACGCTCGTCTGCTGGCGGAAGCACACCCGGGTAGGGTCGCATTCGCGGCCGGTCTCCATCCTCACGTTTCGCAACGCTGGCCGGAGGAGCGGGAGGATCTGATCCCTCTGATGGAGGAGTCGGCGGCGATCGGCGAGACAGGTCTGGACTTCTATCGCAATCATTCACCCAGGAAGTCTCAGCTGGAAAACTTCGAAGCTCATCACCGGATCGCGGTGGAACTCGATAAGCCCCTGATAGTTCATTGCCGCGACGCCTTCCGCCAGGTGTATGAGGTCTTGGAGAGGGAGGGGGCCGGACCTTGGGTGGTGCTTCACTGCTGGACGGGCGGACCAAGGTGGTCGAAGCGGTTCCTCGACCTGGGGGTGAGTTTCTCCTTTGCCGGACCGGTCACATACCCTACCGGAGACACTGTGCGAAGGGGAGCGGCGGTCGTGCCCCCGGATCGGGCGCTTGTCGAAACGGACACCCCGTACCTGGCGCCGACGCCCTACAAGGGCCAAGCCAACGAACCCGCCCATGTCGCCCTGATCGGACAAGCCCTCGCCCGGGTTTGGAACATGGAGACCGCACAGGTGGCCCGACTAACCACCGACAGGGCATCCGAGATATTCGGCTTATGACCCAGACCCGCTCGGAGATAGCCCGGCTGCTCGACGAATACGCCGTAACGCCTCGTCGTCGACTAGGGCAGAACTTCTTGGCCGATCCCAACATCATCCGTCGGATCGTCGCGCTGGCGGGAGAGCCTCACGGTTCCGGAGCGCTGGAGATCGGGTTGGGAACCGGAACCCTGACCAGAGCGCTGTCGGAGGCCGGATTTCCGGTTACCGGATTCGAGGTGGACAGACGCTTCGAGCCTGTCCTGAGCAATACGCTGAGCGATCTGGACGTAGACATACGGTTCGAGGATGCAACCCGAATGGATTTCGACGAATTCGACCGCCGCCGACCATGGGTTATGGTCTCCAACCTCCCCTATAACGTGGGTACCCCCCTTATGTTGGACCTACTGAGGAAAGCCGCCGGAGTGCACAGGTTCGTCGTGATGGTCCAGGGTGAAGTGGCCGAACGACTCACCGCCCGACCGGGATCAAAGGCATACGGACTACCGAGCGTGGTCACCGGCCTGTACGGACATGCCCACCTTGCCTTCCGGGTCGGACCACAGGTTTTTCTTCCGGCGCCCAAGGTGGAATCGGCCGTGGTCGTGATCAAGCGCACCTCCCCACCCGACAAGTTGCGGAATCTGGCCGTCCGGATTGCGGCGGCGGGCTTCGAGCAGCGCCGCAAGATGCTCCGTTCATCACTCCGATCGGTGATTCCCGAGGGCTTGAACGCTACCCTCCGAGAATCCGGGATCAGCCCGCAACTCCGGGCCGAACGGGTGAGTCCGCAGGAGTATCTGAACATCGCGCACGTCTTGGAACCCAAGGTGTAATGCCTTCCCTCAAAGCGACCGCGCCGGCCAAGCTGAACCTCTCCCTGGAGGTACGGCCTCGAGACGGTTCAGGCCTGCATCCTGTGCGGGGCTTGGCCCAATCCATCGGTTGGTGTGACATGTTGACGATGGAGGAGTCCGACGAAGATCACCTCGATGTCTACGGCGCCGAGCTCCCCACCGGTGAGGACAACCTGGTATGGAAAGCGATCGGGGTCCTCCGGGATCGGACGAGCCGGCGCCGCCGGGTCGATCTCAAACTCTGGAAACAGATCGAGACGGCTGCCGGAATGGGGGGTGGAAGTTCAGACGCCGCCGCCGGACTCCTACTGTATAACCGGTTGATCGGTGGACGGGCCTCCGACCTCGATCAACCGGCCGCCGAAATAGGCGCCGACGTTACCTTCTGCCTGTATGGAGGTCTGCGCCGGATCAGCGGGTACGGAGAACGGCTGGGATCTCCTATGGCCGCCACCCGAGATCTATTCGTTGTGGTGTGCGTTCCACCATTCCCCCTGGAAACGATCCGGGTCTACCGGGCGTGGGACGTCCTCGACGGACCGGAAGGGCCTAACATTGCCGGGCATGATCTTCCGCCTGCCCTGAGAGAGCACGCTCCGTTGCGCAACGACCTCTATCCGGCGGCCGCGGCCTGTGAGCCGTTGCTCGATGATTGGCGCTCCGAGCTGGAGAATCGATGGGACCGCCGTATCTTCCTGACAGGCAGCGGACCGGCTCTTTTCGGCCTCTTTATCGACCATGGGGAAGCACAGGAAGCTCTGGATCTCGTACCCCCGGAAGCGCGCTCCGCCTTCGCCGCCCCCACCATCGAATATGGCGCCCGGATCGAGGACTCACGGTAGGAACTCCTTTGAACCCTCGGTACACTAAC
>CAZEZF010000028.1:0-31693 GCA_964516495.1 uncultured Acidimicrobiia bacterium
CAACTGGAGAAACCGCTGGAACCCCACCAACTAAGCAATCCGCGCACGCTCTTAACCCTGATTCTTCATGCCCCAGACACACCGAACCCGAAAAGGCCACGTCAAGCCCACTTTCGCGACGCGTCCCGGCGTTCACCTTCGGGTGAAGTGTCACACCCCGGCTAGGCGAGGCCGCCACGCAGCTATCCTCCCAGGTCAGAGAGTTCCTTGCATCTCGCTCGGCTACCCATCCAAACCCCTTTTTTTGGGGTTAATCGGCGAATCCAGGAATCACGCCGCTAGCCCTTATTCTTCATGCCCCGGACACACCGAACTCAAAAAGGCCACGTCAAGTCCACTTTCATGGGGCGTCCCGACCTTAGGGTGATGGGGGCGCCTCGGCCAGGCGAGACCACCAAGCATCTGTCCGCCCAGGTCAGAGAGTTCATTGCCTCTCTCGGTTACCCATCCAGTACCCCTGCATGAAAAATCGGAACTAGTTGGCGCCGACCACGTCAGGGCGCAGAACCATCACCCTTCCCCCAGGTCCGAGTTCCTCCCGCAGGGCTTCGACGAGTCGGTGCTCATCTCCTTTCCGAACCAGACTGAGTATCGATGGTCCGGCGCCCGACAGGCATGAGTGCAGGGCGCCCGACTCCAAGGCGGCGGCCATAAGTCGACGGGTGTCCGGGTAGACGGCGGTGCGCGGTCCTTCATGTATCTCGTCGCCTGCGGCGAGGCTCAGCAGCTGCGGGGATCCGGTACGCAATCCTTCCAGCAGGGCGGTGGTGCGTCCGATAGTTCGGACAGCCGCCGCGACAGATATCGTCGAGGGTAGGATTCTTCGGGAGTCTTCAGTCCTGACTTCGAATCCCGGGATAGCCGCTACCGGCGCCAGATCGGATGACAGGGAAGGGCGTATGACCGAACCGTCCACAACGGCGATCAGCCCGCCGTAGACCGCGGCGGCCGCATTGTCGGGATGCCCCTCGAGTTCCCGGACACAGGTGAACAGAACATCATGGTCGGGGTTGTGACCGTTGGCGCGGAAGGCGGCCAGCGCTCCCGCGGCGTAGGCGGCCGCGCTCGAACCCAGACCCCGGCAGAGCGGTATTCGGTTTGACACCTCCATTCGCAAGGGAACCGAACTGACGGTGCGGGCAGCGGCCAGGACCGCGTCGTTCTTCGATTCTCCCCCGTAGGTCTCGGGGCCCAGGTGACGGATAGACCATGACGAGGCGAACTCGGCGCGAACCTCGCACCTCAGGTCAAGGGCAAGGCCGAGGGTGTCGAAGCCGGGACCGAGATTGGCCGACGAGGCAGGGGCCGACGCGCTGAAGGTCGTCCGGTTCACGTTTCCACGAAGATGTTCCTGGCGGTGGGAACAGCGTTGCGGATCGCCTCTTCGAGTTCTTCGACGGTCCGTCGGGACTCGTCGTCTGAGAGATTCTCCACCAACTCCACATCCAGATTCACGAGAACCTCATCCGGTCCCAGCTGCATGGTAAGCAATCGGCCCACCTGCTCCACGTTCTCGTGAGCCAGCACCCGGGCTCTGATGGCGGCCCGGTCTCGCCGTCCGGCGGCCTCTCCGATCAGGAGACCCTTGGTCTCGAAGGCCAGGAAGAATGCCACGACGGCCAGCAACATCCCGATGAAGATCGATGCCAGGGCATCCCAGATGGGGTCACCGGTTACCCGGGAGGCGATGATCCCGCCGAGCGCAGCCACCAGTCCGGCCACCGCGGCGCTGTCCTCGAACAGGATTACCAGCAGGGCGGCATCCTTCGTCTCCCGGATCGATCGCCATAGGGATCGGGATCCTCGCACCCGGTTGAACTCTCTGAGGGCCACCACATACGAGAAACCCTCGAATACGAGAGCGCCTCCCAGCACTGCGGCCGAGACGCCGAAGTTCTCGACCGTGCGCGGGTGGCGGAGGGCGGTGATCCCGTGTTGGATCGAGAAGACCGCGCCGCCCACGAACAGCATCACCGCCACCATGAAGCTCCAGAAATAGACCTCCTTACCCCGCCCGAAGGGGTAGGTGGCGCCGCCTTGCCGCCGGGAAACGGCCATGCCCCACAGTAACATTCCCTGGTTGCTGGAGTCGGCCACCGAGTGGATCGCCTCGGCCAACATCGCCGCCGAACCGGTAATCCCGGCGGCGATGAACTTGGCTACCGCGATCGAAGAGTTGGCAGTCAGCGCCGCGATGACAGCGAAACGCGATCCTTGGGATGCCATGTCCCGCAGTCTAGGGGCCTCCGGTCTTGTTTCGCTCAGGCCCGCTTCCTTTGATGCGCCGCCAGGCATTCGATGGCAGGGGGGATGGACACGAATACATGGACAATCAGGGCCAAGCCCGGGTAGGGGTAGGCGCGGGTTCGCCGAGAGCTAGGATAAAGAGTTCTATGAAAGGCGCTCCCGGACGATCCCGGACGATTCTGTGCATCCGATGGGCGCCTCCTGTCGAGCAGGTCGCACTATGACGGACATTCTCGGACTGGACAGCCTTCTCGCACAAATGATGGCGGCGATCGGTCTGGCCATGGTGGCGGGTAATGCCGCGGCTATGTGGAAGCACTCGCGAGGCCGGACCCCTAAAGGAGTGAAGGGCGTATACCGGCCCGGCAGGGCCCGTTTCTTGCTGGTGGTAGGTGTCGTCATCAGTGTGTGGGGGCTCTCGGGTTTGGTTGCATGACTCACTCCTTGCTGCGTCCGGGTTCAAGGTGCGGCCCGTTCCGTCCGCCGCTAGCATTCAGCCTCCCTAAGCGGGTGTAGTTCAGTGGTAGAACATCAGCTTCCCATGCTGAAAACGGGGGTTCGATTCCCCTCACCCGCTCCAACTTCCCCTGACAGATTTACGAAAACATCCGGTGATGAAATCGTTGACAAATACCGTCGGCCTTCCCGGGGCCGCAAACATTGTCGAGTGGGTGGAGTTTCCAGGTGATCCTTTCGGATCGGGACATCAAGAAGGCCGTCGAGGCCGGTCGAATCGTGCTCGACCCCTATGTGCCCGAGAATGTGCAGCCGTCGTCGGTGGACCTCAGCGTCGACCGGGTTTTCAGAGTGTTCGAGAACCACCGCTACCCGCTCATCGATCCGAAGACCTACCAGCCTGACCTCACCAACGAGATGGTGGTGCCGCCGGACGGCCGGTTCATCCTCCACCCCGGCGAATTCGTACTCGGGGCTACATATGAACGTTTAAGGCTCGCCGACGATCTGGTGGCTCGTCTCGAAGGCAAGTCCAGCCTGGGAAGGATCGGGCTGCTCATCCACTCCACAGCCGGATTCGTGGATCCCGGGTTCGACGGTTACCTGACCTTGGAGTTGGCCAACGTCGCCAACCTGCCGATAGCCATCTATCCGCAGATGCTGATAGGACAGATCAGCTTTCTCCAATTGTCCAGTCCGGCTCAAAACCCCTACGGTTCCCTGACCGTGGGCTCCAAATACCAGGGCCAGCGAGGCCCCACCGCTTCCCGGGTACACGAGAACTTCCGTAAGGGGAGCATTGCCGGATGACGGTAGCCGCCCGTGTTCAGGACCGCCGGACTCGGGCAAGGGCATGGAGCATCTGCGAGGCGGGGATCGGCGCATCGCGGGTTGCTTCGTCCACCGGCTTACCCAGGAGCGCCACCTGCCGGATCCGTTCGGTCACTTCCAACAGCACGCGCCGCTGGTCGTCGACGTCTTCTCGAGTCAGCAGACCCCCATGGCCGGGTACCACCACCGGGCGAACGGTCGGTAGGGCGGCTGCCAACGTGACCGGCCAATCGAAGGGATGGGAGTCTTCCATCTTGGGTGGTTCTCCCTCCTCGACCAGGTCCCCCATGAAGGTGACCTGCCCGCAATGAATGAGGATGTCGGCGTCGGTGTGGGCCCGACCGTGGTAGGAGGTTTCCACCCTCCGGCCACCGATGTCGATGGAGGTTACGGCTTCGAATGTACGGCTCGGAGGGCGGATACGAACTCTCTCGATCTCCTGGCGCCGCTCGGGCGGGGTCCACTTGCGAGCATCGACACGATGCTGCTCCGGATTATCGCGGAGGGCCTCCCGGCATAGCATGTGTCCCCATACCGTAGCGTCAGGGAAGTAGGCGTTGCCGAAGACATGATCCCAATGCCAGTGGGTGTTGACGATCCATCGGACCGGCTTTGATGTGAGCATGCGGAGTTCCCCGGCCAGGAGGCTGGCGGCGTCCTCGCTCTCTCGGCTGTCAATCAGCAACACCCCGTCTTCACCCACAACCACTCCCACGTTGGACCGAAGGAACGGGTACTGACGTCTGAACACACCGGACGACAACTCTTCGAACATGATGTAGAGCATACGGCCACTTTCAGGTCATCAAGGAGTGGGTTCTCGTTTGCAGGCGACATCCCGGAATGCCAACCGCCATGCTTCTGGGGCATTATTAGGGGACTATGCCCACCAACGTCAGCCCCGAATACAAGAAGGCGGAGGCGGAGTACAAGGCCGCCCGCGAGTCCAGGGATCGGTTGGTGGCGTTGCGAGCGATGCTCCGCACCATTCCGAAACACAAAGGAACCGAGCACCTCCAGGCGGGAATCAAGACCAGGATCAAGGAGATCACGGAGGAACTGGCTGCGCCGAAGAAAGGCGGAAGGCGTGGTGGTCCGGTTTTTGCCATCCGATCGGAAGGCGCCGGGCAGATCGCCCTGCTGGGGCCTCCGAACAGCGGCAAGTCGTCTCTCCATCACGCTCTGAGCGGCTCCGGCGCTCTGGCCGGGCCCTATCCGTTCACCACTCAACATCCACAGCCGGGGATGATCCCCATAGATGATGTAGGCATCCAACTCGTTGACCTTCCGCCGCTCACCAGTGAGCATCCCGTGCCGTGGATAGCCAACGCCCTCCAACCGTCCGATGGCGCCATGCTGGTGGTTGATCTGTCGGAGCCCGGATGCGTCGAGGAGGTGGAAGATCTGGTCAGGCTTCTTGCTGATCGGAAGGTCTACCTCATCGCAGAGTGGCCGCGTGGATCGGAGGCGCCGACGGATTCCGAGGATCCCTTCGCCAAGCTGCTCCCGACGGTGGTTGTGGCCGCCAAGGCCGATCTTGTAGAGGAGGCGCAGGAGGAGGCTGAGGTACTCCTTGAGTTGGTCGGCCTCGATTTGCCGGTCTTAGCCGCTTCGGTGGAGGCCGGTCGGGTCGCCCACCTCGGTAGGTGGCTATTCGACGCTCTGGGCGTGGTAAGGGTTTATACGGAGTCAGCGGGCCGAAAACGAGATGACCGACCTTATACCATCCGGCGTGGCCAGACGCTGCTGGATGTTGCGTTGATGATCCACAAGGACTTTGCTCGGAACCTGAAGTTCGCGAGGTTGATACGTTCCGGTCAACCCGATCGCCGTATAGGGCGCTCTTTCGAGCTGCAGGACGGTGACCGCATCGAGATACATACCTAACCCAGCCTGCCTCGCCGCACTTCCGCTGCCAATGGTTCCAGCCGCCGGATCCGAAGACCGACTTTCCACAGATATCCGCCAACCCGGAAGCACACCATAAACCGGCGGCGCCTCGGCGCACCTGAACGCGGGTTAGCAAGGAGGGCATACAAAGTTCCGCCGTGCGTCCTCCCATCTTCCTATGCATCAGGCATGAATCGGTCGAGCGCCGTCCTGGCCGTCCCTTGTCGCGTTACGGGTCGAGGGAGTTGGTGTAGCCGTGGGGTAGGTTGTCGAATCGGGTGAACTTCTCGGCGAAGGTGGCTTTGACTTTGCCGGTGGGGCCGGCTCGTTGTTTGGCGATGATGATCTCGGCTATACCTCGTTCCTTGGAGTCCGGGTAGTGATACTCATCGCGGTAGATCATCAAGACCACATCGGCGTCCTGCTCGATCGCCCCCGACTCACGGAGGTCTCCGAGTTGGGGGCGCTTGTCCTGGCGGGCCTCCACCGCCCTGTTCAGCTGTGAAACCGCGATGACCGGAACGTTCAGTTCTCGCGCCAGAGCCTTCAGGTTGAGGCTGATCTGTGCTATTTCCTGCTGGCGGTTCTCCCGTCCGCGGCTGTGCATCAGCTGCATGTAGTCCACAACGACCAGTTTCAAGTCGCTCTTGCGTTGCAGCCGTCGGCATTTGGACCGGATATCGCCTACCGTCCGGGAACGCTCATCGGCTAGGAGGGGTACGCGGTAGAGTCGGGATGTGGCGTCCACCAGTTGCGCCCACATCCGGGCCGAGTTGTTCCGTCCCAAACCGGAACGCAGTTTCATCGAGTCCACCCTCGCTTCGGATCCCAGCCAGCGGTAGGCGATCTCGATGGGGGACATCTCCATGGAGAAGTACGCCACCGGTCCATGATTGATAGCCACATGTGAGGCGATGTTCATCGCCAGAGCGCTCTTTCCCATGCCCGGGCGTCCCGCCACCACCACCAAGGTTGATGGCTGCAACCCTCCCAGCTTGCGATCCAGGTCTACCAAACCGGTGGGTAGCCCCGTTACGTCGAGGCCGTGGGTTTCGACCTCTTCGAGCCGTTCCAGCACCGTAGACAGAAGGCCTCCGAGTTCCTGTAACCCGTCGCCTACCCGCTTCTGGGCCACCCCGAGCATCGTTTGTTCGGCCTCGTCGAGGATCGACGCAATCTCCAGATCCAAACTGGTGGCCAACTCGGCGATCCTCCGGCTTGCTTCCAGCATCCCACGACGCAGCGAGTGTTCGTCTACGACCTCGATGTAGTAGTGGACGTTTGCCGCGCTCGGCACTCTGTCCCAGAAACCGACCACATAGCCCGGCCCGCCGGCGCGTTCGAGGTTACCCTCACGGCGGAGTTGTTCTACCACCGATACGGTATCGATCGGCTGGTTAGCGTCGTAGAGCAACCTCATTGCGGCGAATATGGTGCGGTGGGCAGGAACGTAGAAGTCGTCTGCGCTCAGGCGGTCGAAGACTTCGTCTGCGGCGCCGGTCGACCGGAGCACAGCGCCGATCACCGATTCCTCCGCCTCCTTGCTGTGGGGAGGCACCGGACGGCCGTTGGACATGACCAGTTCATCCGGAGGAGGTTCGATCATCATCATGCCCGATGCCCCTTGTCGACTTCTGCTCAGATGTTGCTCATCCGCCAACGGTTCTCTCCTTCTGCCGGGTGCATCCTTGAGGATGCCATGAGGGTGGGACGTTTCCGCGACGCGCCACTCCGCCTTTCGCATATGCAAGGCCACATGGACCGCCCAGGCGCTTGCGGAGGGAAGTAAGCAACCGGGCATGGACAGGAGCGGCCGGCCCCACTCGATTGTCTATAAGGCTAAGCACGGTCGGAGCCGGCCGGGGCCGATCTGAAGACGGAGATTTAGCTGTCTCGGTCAGGGAAGCGGGGCTTTGCCCGCCTTCCCACCGGGATATTCAGGCGGGTATTACGTCCAGGACCAGCCGTGACTCGACCTCTTTGTGGAGAGTGAGTTTGACTTCATGGAACCCGATAGTCTTGATCGGCGCGGGCAGGAAGATCATCCTGCGTTCCAGCGTTATCTCCGACAAGCTGCGAACGGCGTCGATCACCTCCGTCACTCCGATCGACCCGAACAGGCGGCCCTCGGCGGTGGCCTGCGCCGCAATGACGATCCGGGTTTCGGCGAGGCGCCGCTGCAGGTTGGTGGCTGCTTCGAGTTCACGCCTTCGGATCGCTTCCTTGACCCTCCGGGTCTCTTCGATCTGGTTGACAGCTCCCGGAGTCGCGTTCGTAGCCAGACCTTGGGGAAGGAGATAGTTCCGTGCGTAGCCGTTCGCCACCGTGACGACATCTCCTTTGGCGCCCAACCCGGCGACGTCGGCCGTAAGGATGAGCTTCATCGTTGATTGTTCGTGTAGGGGAGCAGGGCCATTTCACGCGCATTCCTGATGGCGATAGCCACCCTACGCTGGTATTGGGTGCAGGCGCCGGTCACGCGTCGGGAACGTATCTTTCCGCGGTCGGATACGAATCGCCGCAGGACGGCGAGGTCCTTGTAGTCAACATACGGAACTCGGGTGTTGTCACATTTCATCTGGCCGCACCCGGGGCAGGCGCGCTTTCGTACCGTCACCGAACCCCTGGGACGGCGACGTCGTCTAGCCGGTGTTCTTCTTGCCATGTCCTCCTGCTCCTTCTAGAAGGGGGCTTCGTCCGGCCCGTAGGACTCACGGGCTACCGGTCCCGGAGGCCTCGCGGGCTTCCTTCCGCCTCCCCAGCTTTCTCCGCCTCGCTGCGGAGTCCGTACCACCGATGCGGTCGCCCAGCGTAGGCTGGGGCCGATGTCGTCGATCGAGATCTCGACGATCGAGCGCCGATCACCATCCTGTGTTTCCCAGGAGCGCTGTTGAAGTCGTCCGTTTACGATCACGCGAGCCCCTTTTTGTAGTGACTCGGAAACGTTCTCGGCCAAGTCTCTCCAGCATATGCCATTAAAGAAATGGGCCTCTTCTTCCCATTCGTTGGTGTTCCGGTTTCTCCACCTGCGATTGACCGCCATGCTTATTCTTGCCATTGCCACGCCCGAGGGAGTGAACCTCAATTCGGGATCTTGCGTCAGGTTGCCTATCAACGTCACCGTGTTGTCGGGCATGCGTTACTACCTCTCGTGTATTCCTCTTGTGCTCGCGCCGTTGTCCCGCTCCAACCGGTAATTCCTCAGAACTAGGCGTCTTTGCCGGCGTCGTTACGGCCGCCGGAACGGCTGGGTCCCGGCCGGATTATCTTGAACCGCATCACGATATCCGACAGGGTGAGAGCCCGGTTGAGCGCGGTGACATGGCGCGGCTCCCCATCGAACGTGAGTACCGTGTAGTAACCCTCCCTCGCCTTATCGATCTCGTAGGCGAGGCGGCGCTTGCCCCAGAAGCTCACATCCGAGATCACGGCCCCTTCCTCGGTCAGGAACCGTTGTAGGATCTCGGACTGCCTGCGGGCGTCCCGTTCGGCCAACTCGGGCCGGTGAATGGTCATCAACTCGTATGTGCGCATCAGGGCGCATCACCTCCTTCGGACATCCCGACCGTGTCGGTTCACGTCGGGAAGGCGCCTGTCAACGGCGCAGGGTCGATTGTTCGGGGGGAACCCTTATCATGCACACATTGTGCAGTAGGGCAGGCGATCATACTAGGGGCTTGTTCGAAAAAATGCATGTGGACGGCCGGCGCATCCGGGGAAGGCCGCTTTATCTCCCTCTCTTCGGATCGCCCGGATTCTCTCCTCGTTCGATAGCGGCGCTCATGTAGCATTGCTGCTGTGTTGGATGATCTGAAATCGTTATCCCTTGATACCTGGCCGCGGGTTGCCCTTTTCTCGTTGGCCGCCGCCGTGGTAATCGCGGTTCCGTCCGACTTGATCGACACCCCGTTCTTCGGTCGACCGGTCGACGCTACTCGGATTGACTATGCGATTCTGGCGATTACTTCGTTCCTTATCGGGCTGATACTCGCGATACGTCCCGATCCGGACGCTGCTGAAGCATTCTCGCAGTCGAAGGATGGAGATGATCGCAGAACCATCTGGAGTGGATTCGTCGCGTTTCTGGCGGTGGGATGCCCGGTTTGCAATCAGGTGGTGGTCGTCCTGTTGGGAACTTCGGGGGCCCTCGCCTGGTGGGCGCCTGTTCAGCCGCTGGTCGGCTTGCTGGCCGTCTCCTTGCTGGTCTACACGTTACGTCGGCGCCTCAAAACGTTCAGGCTCACCTCCTGTCCTGTCCCAAGCCCTCGGTGACGAAACTATCCGAAATCGGAACAGTATCACCGTCGGACGGCTACCGATCCGCAGTCACCCGGACCTCGAAAACCTCCGGCCAGAGCTTCCCGGTCAGGTAGAGTGTCCGACGGTCGCGGTTGTACGCGATGCCGTTCAGAACGTCGATACCTTCAGTCGAAGTCAAATGTTGTCGGAGCGCCGATCCGTCGATGCGGGTGACCACCTGTCCCGTTAACGGAGAAATGACCAGGATCTCGTCGGAAAACCATACGTTGGCGTAGACGATATCCTCCACACATTCCAGTTCGTTGAGGTTGTGGACCGGCTCACCTTCAAGAAGAACTTCGACCTCTCCGACAACCGCAAAGGTGTCGACATGCCGGAAGGTGAGGGTGGAGGATCCGTCGCTCATGACAAAGCGATCCTCGAAAGCGCACAAGCCCCAGCCTTCCCCGCCATAGGTGTATGTTCCGAGCGGTTCCAAGGTACGGGCATCCCAGATAAACGCAATACCCGCTTTCCACGTCAACTGCACGACCCGGTTG
Organism: uncultured Acidimicrobiia bacterium; assembly: GCA_964516495.1. Lineage (GTDB taxonomy): Bacteria > Actinomycetota > Acidimicrobiia > Spongiisociales > Spongiisociaceae > JAPPFW01. The sequence continues at coordinate 10,224 of CAZEZF010000028.1, forward strand.
CCCACCACCTCCAAGCCCTCCCCGAAGTAATCGTTGTCCAATGATCTCGACAGCAGAACCTCACCGTTGACAGGATCAACGATGCGGACCGAGGAACCGCCGTAGAGCCCGGTGCTCTCATAGAAGTACCCGTCACGGAACACAAGTCCCTGTGTGAAGGCATCCGGGTCATGATCGTGTGCGTTGACCACGATGGGTTCGAGGAGAGGGACGGGCTCGGCTACGTGTTCGTCGAGTTCGGCGTGGGTCGTGGTTGTCGGGTCGACCGACACGGGTTGTGTGGTTTCTTGGACCAGGTGAGCGACGCTCGTGGAGGTGGTCGCCGGGGCGACGTCAGTGGTTGAAGCTTCAGAGGCGCCGTGAGGGGTTGAGGTTTCAGTCACCGGCCGTGTGGCGGTCGGTGTTTGCGGCTCATGATCGCCGCCTCGGTTATCCAATGGCCCGGTAGTAGAGGGATAGACGGCGGTGGTTGGTTCTTCCGGCGGCGCCGGGGTGGTTGAAGGGTCCGCGGCCGGGGACGTAGCGCAAGAGGCGAGACAGGCGAAGAAAATGGTCAGGAAAACCACCTTCGCCCGGCTCAGCGGTCTTGCTTTCCGGGCCGAGACCTCTTCGACCATCGCGCCCGTCGGGGCAGCAAGGTCAGTAGATCATCGCCGACGCGATAGATACCTCGATGTCATGGATTGCCTGCGACACGGCTTGGCCGATCAGATCCAGCTTCTTGACCTGATCGATACGCTCCTCCGCCTGGTCCAGTTCCCGCTTGGAGAGAATCTGGCGGAACAGGCCGCATGCGTCAGCGAGGCACAGGATCACCACATCGTGAGGATCGGGGATTTCGTCACTGAACAGAACCCCCATGATCCGTAGCTTGACCTCACGCTCGGCTTTACCGTCGATCACCGGATAGCGTCTCGATCTGAAGACCCAAAGGAAACGATCTTCCTGGCGCTCGAGGATGCCGCGGTCCACCAACCTCGTCAACGCCCCTTCCCGGATCTCATCGGCGCTCCGGACGGTATGTTCTATCCAGAATCTGGTGTCTTTTTGCTCCTCTTCTGCGGCTATTTCCCTCAAGGTCGGGTCGAGCAGGCTGTCGCCGACCGGAGTGGGGTCGATAAGGATCAGATGCTCGAGGTCCGTATCGATGCGATTAGCCATGGCAAGGTCCATAAGGACGGCGCCGGCTAACGCCCGATCCATTGCCAGTCTGGAGACAGGCACAAACTTGCCATCGTCGTCGCGCAGCAGAAGAAGGATTATCTCCTCGACGAATGTGAGCATGGTTCTTCCGACCTCCGGTAGCGTGCTCCTACCTCTAGCATACCGGCATGCGGGTCGACTGTCCGAACCGGGAGGTCGGGCGTAGGCGAATCCACCGTTCGCGCTCGCCCTCCGGGGGCCGCTCCGGATTCCGGTCGGTAGTAGCGTTTTGTCGGAGTTGGAAGGTTGTAGTTTGGACTTCAGTTATTCGTCGAAAGTACAAGACCTGCAGGACGAGTTGGTCGGCTTCATGGAGGGGCATGTCTACCCCGCCGAGGAAATCTATGCGGCGCAGATGACCGAGGCGGCCGATCCGCATCATCATCCACAGATCGTGGAGGATCTGAAACGCGAAGCACGGTCCAGAGGATTATGGAACCTGTTCCTACCCGATCCCGAGTTGGGCGCCGGGTTATCTGTCCTGGAGTACGCTCCGCTGGCCGAGATCACCGGCCGCAGCCCGGACCTGGCGCCCGAGGCCCTCAACTGCTCGGCGCCCGATACCGGCAACATGGAAACTCTCTACCTGTTCGGAACCGAGGAGCAGAAGGACCGCTGGCTTACCCCGCTGCTGGACGGGACCATCCGTTCCTGCATCTCTATGACCGAACCGGATGTCGCATCGTCCGATCCTCGGAATATCAGGACCAGCATCCGGGTGGACGGAGACGAACTGGTCATCCGGGGCCGGAAATGGTTTTCGACGGGCGCGGCCAGTCCCCGTTGCCGGGTGGCGTTGGTTATGGGTGTGACCGATCCGGAGGGGCATCCCTACCGTCGTCAGAGTCTGGTGCTGGCGCCGCTGGACGCTCCCGGAGTGGAGATCGAGCACAGTTCCCCCATTTTCGGGTATCAGGAGAGGGGCGGCCACGCCACCATCAACTTCGACGACGTGCGCGTTCCCGCATCGAACCTGCTCGGTGAGAGAGGCGCCGGGTTCGCCATCGCCCAGGCCCGCCTCGGGCCCGGCAGGATCCACCACTGCATGCGGGCTATCGGGATGGCTGAACGGGCTTTCGAGATGATGTGCTCCCGGGCGAAGGCGCGGGAAACATTCGGTTCGACGCTGGCAGGGCATGGCGTGGTGCAGGACTGGATAGCCGAGGCGCGAATACTGATCGAACAGGCCCGCCTTCTGGTGCTCAAGACTGCGTGGATGATCGACACGGTGGGGGTCAAGGCGGCCCGAATCGAGATTTCCGCCATAAAGGTGGCTGTCCCGAGGATGGCAAAGTCGGTTCTGGACCGCGCTATCCAGGTCTTCGGCGCAGCGGGTGTATCCGACAGTTTCCCGCTTGCCAGGCTTTACGCGCAGGTGAGGGCGCTCCAGATCGTCGACGGCCCCGATGAGGTGCACATCCGGGCTGTGGCTCGCAGGGAACTGGCCCGATACCAACCGGGCTACCAAACACCGACTTAGTAACCTCGCCGGCAAAATCTTCGGGCCGGCGGTGGTTAGCCTGTAGTTACTATGGACGGCTTCCCCGGTCTCGTCTCCGAGAACGCATGGAATCTCGGGTTGAGCCTTGTTTTCCTGGTTCTGATCTTCGCCTTGCGTTATCTGGTGCTACGCACTGTTACGGCCCGGCTCCAGGACAAGCAGGCCGCGTTCAGGGTCCGAAAGCTCTCTTTCTACGTCTCGGCGGGTTTGCTGTTGCTGGTTCTGGGCTTCATCTGGACTTCCCGGTTGACCGCCGCAGGATCGTTTCTCGGTATCCTGTCAGCCGGCGTCGCCATCGCGCTCTCCGACGTTTTGAAGAACATGGCGGGATGGGTCCTGATCATGTTCCGGCGACCTTTCAAGGTGGGTGATCGGATCGAGATCGGCGCCCACGCCGGCGACGTGATCGACGTCGGTCTCTTTCGGTTCAGCCTTCAGGAGATACGGAACTGGGTTGACGCCGACCAGACTACGGGGAGGATCCTCCACATTCCCAACGGTATGGTGTTTGTCGAACCGTTGGCCAACTTCACGGAGGCGGTTCCGTTCATATGGCACGAGATTCCGGTCACGGTAACTTTCGAAAGCGACTGGGAGGAGGCGCGGGCGCTGGTGCAGAGGGTTGTTGACCGCTTCGCGCTTGATCCGGAGGCGGCCGAGGCGGTTAAGGATCTGGAGAAGGGGGTCAATCAGTACTCCGGCGTCTACCACGATCCGGCGCCCTCCGTGTATGTGAAAGCCATCGATTTCGGGGTGACGGTGACGGGGCGTCTGCTTGTCAGGGCTCAGGAAAGGCGGCTCGTAACCTCCAGGGTCTGGCAGGACCTCCTGAGGGAAATCGAGGCGACCGAACGGGTCGATCTGGCATACCCGACCACCCGGTTCTTCCGAGCTGATCAGGAAGGGACAGAACAGTGCTAACCGGGCCGCTTTCTCCCGGATGTTCGTATCTAGCCCCAATTTTTCATGCATGGGGTTTGCGTGGGCGACGGAGAAGCCTTGGTGAACTCCCTGACCTGGGAGAATGGTTGCTCGGTGGCCTTGCATGGCTGGGGCGTGACCTTCACCCGCAGGGTGATTACCGGACACGCTCTCAAAGTGGGTTTGAACTGGCTTTCTACAGGTTGGTATGTCTGGGGCATGAAGAATCAGGGCTAGTCTTGAGATTCTGAGGAGAAGAACATGGTCCGGTCGGCGGTGAGGATGGGTTAGGTTCAAGGTATGACAGAACGGATTTATTCGAAGGACGCATACACGAAGAACATGGTGGCCGAAGTGGTGGCCACCGATGCCGATGACAGGCGGGTAATGCTCGATCGGACTGTGTTCTATCCGGGTGGAGGAGGGCAACCGGTCGACAGAGGCTCGCTCCGGGTGGGTGAGGATGAGTTGGAGGTGGTGAGGGTGACCCAGGACGCCACCGGTGTTTGGCACTGGCTTGCCGGAGGCTTGCCGAAAGTGGGCGCCCGAGTCGAAGGGCGTATCGACTGGGACCGCCGCTACCTGCTGATGCGCACCCACACCTCGTTGCATGCCCTGTGCGGGGTTGTGTGGGACTGGTTCCGCAGTCCGGTAACTGGAGGAGCCATGGAGCCGGGCTACGGGCGCTTGGACTTCGAGCTGCCGGATTGGGATCCCGAAAATCGCGGCCCTCTCGAGGAGGCGCTGAACGTCGCCATCGCAAGACGCCTGCCTATAGAGGTGTCGTTCATGCCTCGGGAGGAGGCCGATCAGGATCCCAGCTTGATCCGAACCAAGGTCAACCTGATCCCGAAGTCGGTGCGGACGATCCGAGTCATCGACATTGTGGGCCTGGACCGTCAGGCCGACGGCGGCACCCATGTATCCTCAACGTCGGAGGTGGGTCGGGTCAAGATAACCAAGATCCAGTCCAAGGGCAGAGGGTTCCGCCGCATCCGCTTGGCGTTGGAGGACACCCTGACCTGATCCGGATCGAGGGCAGCGTCGGAGACGGGTAGGGGTTCGGAGGAGTTCCGCCCGGTCGGCAGGTCCCCGTTCTACCGTTCGGCTGAGAGGAGACGCCATGGGAGTCAAGCAGGATCTCGAAGCGAGGATAGGCCAAGCGACCGGGCCCGGCGGGTGGCACACCGTTACGCAGGCTGATGTAGACCGCTTCGCCGATGCGACCCGAGACCATCAGTGGATCCACATCGATGCGGAGAGGGCTGCTTCAGGGCTTTTCGGCGGTACGATCGCACACGGCTTCATGACCCTGGCTTTGATTCCAGGAATCGGTCCCCGGTCGGAGTCGCTACCGGGGGTGCGCATGACCATCAATTACGGGTTGGAGCGGGTTCGATTCGTCTCCCCGGTCCCGGTCGGATCGAGAGTGCGGGTCAGTTCGGAACTGCTTGAGGTTACCGAGACACCGAAAGGCTTGAAGTTGAAGGAGAAGGTTACGGTCGAGCTGGAGGGGAGCGACCGTCCGGCTTGCGTGGCGGAGACGCTCGTCCTGTTGGTGCTCTGATCTCGGTAGCGCATTGCTGCGAAGAACGGCCGCCCCCGCCGGGTGACGCGGGTAGGTATCAGGAGTTCAAGGTAAACGGAAACCCGAAGGATCCTTTTTTTTTTTGGGGACTTACTGGTTGACAGTTAGGTCCCGATGGGTGAAAGACCTCTTACCGGGCCCGTAATCCCCCACCACATGTCCCTCGCCTCTCAGCAGCCATTTGGTGGTGAACAGCCCCTCCGCTCCCATCGGACCGCGGGCGTGTACCCGTCCGGTGGCGATACCGACCTCGGCGCCCAATCCATAGCGGAAACCGTCGGCGAACCGGGTGCTGGCATTCCAGAACACCGATGAGGCATCAACCTTGTCAAGGAAGAGCCGGGCCGTTTCGGCGTTCTCGGTCACGATCGTGTCGGTGTGCGCCGATCCGAAGGCGTGGATGTGATCGATGGCCTCTTCCAATCCGTCCACCACCCGGGCGGAGATGATCAGGTCCCCGAACTCCTGGCCGAAGTCAGACTGCCGAGCGGGAACTATCCCGGCCGCCATGGCCTGCACCGCCTCATCCCCTCTGACCTCGACTCCGGCGTCCAGCAATGAGGTGACCACCGCCGACCCGGCCGGGAAGTCGCGGTCCAGGAGAAGGGTCTCCGCGGCGTTGCACACCGCCACATAGTTGGTCTTGGCGTCCACGGCCACCTTCACCGCCATCTCGGGATCGGCGTCGGCGTCCACATAGACATGACAGATTCCGTCGGCGTGTCCGAGCACGGGAATGCGGGAGGCTGATTTGATCGAGCGGACCAGGTCGGCGGAACCCCTCGGGATAATCAGGTCTATCTCTTCATCCATCTCCAGCAGGTCACCCACCGCCTCCCTACCTTCAATGTTCTGGACCACATCCGGGTCCGCTCCGGCTTGGGCCACCGCTTCCCTCAGGAGGTCGGTCAGCGCCCGGTTGGAATGCAAAGCCTCGGATCCGCCCTTCATCAGCACGGCGTTGCCCGTGCGTAACGCCAGCGAGCCGATCTGGATTACTGCGTCGGGACGGCTCTCGAACACGATGAGCAGCACACCGATCGGTACCCTTACCTGTTCAAGCACCAACCCCTCGTCGAGCTCCCGCCGGAGTAGCGGCGTTCCGACCGAGTCGGGGTTGCCGATAAGTACCCTGACCCCCTCTCGTAAGGTCTGCATCTTGGCAGGCGAAAGAGCCAGTCGTTTGAGGATAGGCCCGGGAAGATCGTCCGCCCCCGGTGCTTCCAGGTCGAGTTTGTTGGCGGCGAGAAGCTCCGCCTCCTTCACCTTGAGTAGGCGTTCGAGGTTTCTCAGCACCTCGGTTCGCGTACCGGCCTCGGCGGAGGACAGTTTCCTCTGGGCGGTGCGAGCGGCCTGCGCCTGCCGGGTTGTTGTGGGTCTTGACATAGCGTGAGCCAGTGTAATGGACGACTCCTCGGCGGGAAACCGCCTGTTAGGCCCGATATAAGATCGCCGACGACGGAAGGGAGTGACCAGCCGGGTCTCCTTCCATGTGCGATAAGCCCCGATTCTTCGCGCCCCAGACACACCGAAACCCGAAAGGCCATGTCAAGCACACTTTCGTGGGGCGTCCCGGCGTTCACCCTGCGGTGAAGAGCCACACTTCGGCCAGGCGAGGCCGCCAAACAGCTATCCCCCAAGGATAGAGCGTTCTTCGCATCTCTCTCGGCTACCCATTCAAACCCCAGGCATGAAAATCGGGGCTAATCTTCAGGACGCGACCCATCGAAACCCGGGGAGACCAGGACCAATGTCCATGCAAATGACGAGCGTCGGTGATGGGGGTCGTTTCTCGTTTGCTCTCGGATCGTCGTCGGCGCCATCCCAAGAGGCGAGATCCGATTGGGCTCTACCAAGGGTGGAGCACCCGGATGTCGATATGTTGGAGCGTCAGAGCCAGGCGATTCGAGATGGTCGAGACCCGCTCCCTTATCCGGGACTTCCCCGCGACTGGGTTGGCCAGGCCCTTGATCTGGTCTTGAAGTTCGACCCCGACAGGGTCTTCTTGTTCGGTTCCGTCGTGCGGGGTGAGGACACGCTCCGGTCCGATATCGACCTTCTCGCCGCGTTCGAGCACATGCCTGTGGAGGTATGGGATCGATGGGAACAGGAGATCAGGTATGTGGCCCGATTCTTCTGTCCGTACCCGGTGAACGTGTTTGTAACCGACGTAGAGGATCTGGTGCGCATGCGCCATGTGGTGGTCAGTCCCTGCATGTGGGCTCAGAAGGAGGGACGCCTAGTGTCGGACAGGCAAGCAGTTGGTCGAGAGTGAGTGGCCTTCCGAACAGCAACCGGCGTATTGCGATTGAGTGGATGAGCCGCGCCAAATGGAGATACACCACCGGCGCCAGAGCTCTCGACGAGATCGGAGACACCAAGGAGGCCGGTACGGGACTTCGCCTCGGCTGCCGAACTGGCTCTCAAGGCGGTCTATATCCGTCTTGGGCGTTCTTTCCCGCGGACCCACGACGTATCGAGACTTGTGGAGGGCTGCCCCGACCAGACTGCGCGATCGGCAATCGACGAGTACTCCGAGCGGTTCGTCAAGGAGTTTTCTCGTAACTACCGGGCGCCATACGTTCTGGCCCGACCGGTTCCCTTGGCGGCCGTCGAGGACTGTCGACGTTTCTCGCTCAAGATTCTCGAGTGGGCTGAGAACGTAGCTACCGGTTAGGCGACGGAGCACACTTTCCCGGTCGGAACGGAGGGACCGGCCCGGTAGTCCGAATTGTTCGTCCGGATGTATGTCAGTCGAGTGGAGGGTAGCGGGTGCGGGGTCCGGCCTCGGCCCAGTCCATGTGGTTACGCACGTATTGGTTGGCGGTGTCGTTGATCGGGGTGTAGTCCCAGGGGTGGGGCGCTCCGATTTCAAGGGCGGCCTGCACGGCTTGGCGGGTTCTCTGAGATACAAGCACCTGTTCACGGATCGCCGAACTGTCCCATCTTCGAGCCACTTCGGAAGCGAAACCGGAAGCGAGGTCGACGTGGTCGGGGTCGGTCGCCAGATTGACACGTTCCAGGGGATCGGCGTCGACGTTATAAAGGAGGGGGGAATCGGTGTCGCAGTGGATGTACTTGTGTCGTCCGCGCCGGATCATGAACATAGGGTCGGACACCATCTCGGCCATGTACTCGCCAAACGTCTCGTCCAGGGGATCCGACCCGCCGGCGGCGCTTTCCCAGAGGCTGCGACCAACGGGTGTGATCGGCAGGTCCGGCCAGGGGCCCCCGTCGGATGCGATATCCAGCAACGTCGGGAGCAGGTCGAGGAGCGAGCAGGCGTTGGTTACGGCGCGGTTAGCCACATCCGGTCCGGCCATGATGAGCGGGACCCGGGCTGATCGCTCGAAAAAGGAAAACTTGAACCAGGCGCCGCGATCCCCCAGCATGTCACCGTGATCGCTGGTGAAGATAATCACGGTGTCGTCCAACCGGCGGGTCTCCTCCAGGGTCTCGACGATAGCCCCCAACCAGTAGTCGACGTAGCTGGTGTTGGCGTAGTAGGCGTGGCGGGCGTTGCGGCTCTGCGCTTCGTTGTACCCGACCGTGTTGGCCTCGATTCCGCTGCGGATCCGTCTTGTGTGAGGGTCTAGCGAGTCGATCGACGGCACATCCGGCAGGTCGATGTCGTCGTGGTCGTAGAGGTTCCACCACTCGGGCCGGGCCACATAGGGGTCGTGGGGATGTATGAAGGAAGCGACCAGCAGGAAGGGCCGCTCGTCCGTGTCCCGGGCGAGGTCGTACAGATGTCTGACCGCGGCGGCGCCGACCTCCTCGTCGTAGTCGATCTGGTAGGTAGCCAGGGCTTGGCCGGCCTCCGAAAGGCTGTCCATGTTGTGATACCACTTGTCGATCCGGTCTTCCGACTCCCAATCGGGGGTCCATGCGAAGTCGGCGGGGTAGATGTCGGTGGTGAGCCGCTGTTCGAATCCGTGCAGTTGGTCGGGTCCTACGAAGTGCATCTTCCCGGACAGAGTGGTCCGGTATCCACCGAGCCTCAGATAGTGGGCGAATGTAGGGATGTAGGCCGGCAGCTCCGCCGCGTTGTCCCAAGCCCCGATAGCCGACACAGGTTGGCCGGTCAGCATCGAGAATCGTGACGGGGCGCATATAGGAGAAGGGCAGTAGGCGGTGTCGAACCTGGCGCCTCTTTCGACGAGAGCGTCCATAGCCGGCGTCCGGACCACGGGATGCTCGTAGGCGCCCGTGAAGTGGGGGGCCAGCTGGTCGGCCATTACGAGAACGATGTTGGGTTGATTAGATCCACTCACGAGCCTGCAACCTCCTGCGTTCCAACCGGTGGATGGTCCCCAAGCCGATACGGAACCTTATCAACCTTGCTGTAGATAGTTGCATCGCATCAGCCCCAATTCTTCATGCCCCCGTCACACCGACCTCGAAAAGGCCACGTCAAGCCCGTCAAGCGGCTATTTTCCCAGGTAAGAGAGTTCATTTCATCTCTCTCGGCTACCCATTCAAACCCCTGCATGAAAAATCGGGGCCAGGTGTATATCGGCATCGGCCTGATCCGCCCGAATCATCACCCCCGGGCCATGCCTGGATCGGTGTCCTATGCGCCGGTTATCTTGGGGATAGCCATTACACGAGGTCGGCATGCATGAGATACAACAGAAAGCCCTGTCGTTGCTTCGCCAACTCACCGGTGAGCCCGACGCCCGTTTCCGCCCTCACCAGATGGAGGCGATCAACGAGTTGGTGGTAACCCGCGCCCGGGTGCTCCTGGTGCAGCGGACCGGGTGGGGCAAGAGCGCGGTGTATTTCATCGCCACCCGGCTGCTGCGTAATCAGGGAGCAGGGCCGACCTTGCTGGTTTCACCGCTGTTGGCGTTGATGCGTAACCAGATCGAGGCCGCGGAACGGATGGGGGTACGGGCCGCCACTATCAACAGTTCCAACCGGGACGAATGGGAGGAGGTGGAGGAGGCTGTCAGGGCCGGACAGGTCGACCTCCTCTCGATCTCCCCGGAACGGCTTTCCAACCAGAAGTTTCGCTCCGAGGTGTTACCTGCAATCGGTCGGCGCAGTGGTCTGCTGGTTGTGGATGAAGCTCACTGCATCTCTGACTGGGGACATGATTTTCGCCCCGACTACCGGCGAATCGTCAGAATCTTGGACCTACTAGCCCGGGGAGTTCCGGTTCTCTGTTGCACCGCTACCGCGAATGATCGGGTTGTCGAAGACATAATGGACCAACTCGGTTCCGGGCTGGTTCCCCTACGAGGTCCCCTGAATCGCGAGGGTCTGCAGCTCTATTCGCTTCCGATGCCTTTACAGCGAGAGCGCATGGCCTGGCTTGCCAAAGTTATCCCCCGCCTCGAAGGAACAGGCGCCATCTACTGCCTGACTGTTCACGACACCGACAACCTGGCGTCATGGCTCAAGTCAAAGGGTATCGATGCGGTGGCCTACCACGGGAGAACAGACCAGGCTGAAAGGGTTGAAATCGAACAGGACCTCCTGTCCAACAGAAGGAAGGTCGTAGTAGCGACCTCGGCGCTGGGTATGGGCTTCGACAAACCGGACCTTGCCTTCGTCATCCACTACCAAGCGCCCGGATCGCCCATCGCCTACTACCAGCAGGTCGGGAGGGCCGGGCGGAACCTGGACACATCCTGGGGGATCCTCCTGAGCGGCGCCGAGGACCGGGCCATCCAGGACTTTTTTATCGAAAGAGCCTTTCCTCCTCCTGATCTTGCCGCTGAGGTGGTGAAACTCCTCCAAGCCCGGGCAGAGTCTATGTCGATATCCGATCTGCGTAGGAAAGTAAACGCGAAACCGAGCCAGATGGAGCAGTTGATCAAGGTCCTCGAGATCGAAGGGGCGGTGGAGCGAGACGGTAGGCGTTGGCGTCGCACGTTACGCCCATGGACGTATGACTGTGAACGGGTACAGGCGGTCACCGCCCGGCGGAGGGTCGAACAGAAACAGATGCTGGACTACATATCGACTGATCGATGCCGTATGGCTCTGCTGAGGGAGTACCTTGACGACAAAGCACAGGGGTCGTGCGGGATATGTGACATATGCACCGCATGGTCCCCGTCGATCTATCCCGACCCGGAGGAGATGCGACAGGCGACACGACATCTTTCGGCTGCGGAGCACTCGATCAAGCCGCGCATAATGCTCCCGGGTGAAGGAAGGATCCAACCCGACCGGATTCTACAGGTCGGGCGGTCCCTCTCCCGCTGGGGTGACGAAGCCTGGTCAGGGTTGGTTCGGCGCGGCAAGCAGGAGGACGGACGTTTCGATGATCGTCTGGTCGAAGCGTCGGCAAGGTTGATCCGGCGCGATCGGTTGTTTGACACACCGATCAAATGGGTTACCTTCGTCCCCTCCATCCGTAATCCGAATCTGGTGCGGGATCTGGCCAAGCGGGTTGCGACGATGTTGGGTCTGCCGTGCCATGATGTGGTGACCAAGGTCCGGGAGACCAAGCCCCAGATGACCATGCAGAACAGTGAGCATCAATACACCAATGTCCGAGACGCCTTCGAGATACAAGGTCCGGTTCCTCGGGAGACTGTCCTGCTGGTGGATGACATGGTGGATTCGCGCTGGACGTTGACGGTGATCGGGATGTTGCTTCAGGAGGCCGGATCCGGTCCGGTATTCCCGTTTGCATTGGTTGACACGGCTGGAGGGTCGGTGACATGAGGAGCGACGACTCGCTGGCCACCATCCTCCTCGTGAGCCGGATATCAAGGGACGGGACGAAGCCGCTCACGGCCGGGCAGTTCTGGAAGCTGGTTGACCAAGTCGGCAATCCCGGCGATCTTCTCGGAAAGACCGAAGAGGATCTGATCGGTTACGGGTTGGCGCCGGACATGGCCGGCCAGGTAGCCGATCTGCTGGCGCGGGGTACCGCTATGGCCTTCGATCTGGAACGGCTCGACCAGTCCGGGATAGCCACGCTGACGGCGTTCGACGACTCCTATCCGCAGCGGCTTTGCAAGAGCCTCGGGCCCAAGGCGCCGGCGTTGCTCCACGTGGCCGGCGCCTCGGAGTTGTTCAGCGAGCCGGGTATAGGGGTGGTGGGAAGCCGCAACGTGACCGAAGAGGGCGCCCGATCGGCACGGGCTCTGGGCAAGGAGACGGCGTCACTTGGACTTCCGCTGGTCTCGGGAGCAGCGCGAGGGGTGGATCTGTTGGCGATGAACGCCGCATTCGAATCGGGAGGAGCCGTGATCGGCATTCCGGCCGACTCCCTGACCCGTACCTTGAGGCCTGCCGCCACCCGACGAGCCCTTTACGACGGCCGGACAGCGATCTGCACACCGTACGCTCCGGATTCGCCCTTCTCGGTCGGCAAAGCCATGGGCCGCAACAAGCTCATATACGCCCTGTCGGCCGTGACGGTCGCGGTGGCTTCCGACAAGGGATCGGGTGGCACATGGTCAGGGGCGACGGACGCCATGAAGGGTGGGTACTGTCGGGTGGCCGTCTGGCGCGGCCCCGGAGAGGGACCCGGCAACGAGGCGTTGGAGGAGAAGGGGGCGATCCCCATTACCGATGTCTCCCGACTGCGGGACGTTCTCGACGCCCCTCCAAGCGAGAACCAGGAGGCCCCTTCCCGACAGGCTGCCCTTTTCTAGGAGGGTGCTGAGAAACCCCCGGCTTGGCCCGACGTCCGATGGTAAACTCCCTGGTCAGCGGACGGAGGGCCAATTAAATCACCTGTTTTTCAGCACCGTCCTAGCCGGCCCCGCCCATGACGGTTGGCCTGAGGCTGATACCATCATCCGGGTGCGGCGCTCTCAACCCCCTGCATACACCGCCGCCCGCCGCCATGCGGGATAGATGACCGTGGCCTCCGAATGGGCAGGGCCCGACGACGCCCTCGGTCGCTTCATCCAGGAGGAATCAGCCAATACCCTGAAGGCGTACCGTAACCAGCCGAACCTGGTTACCGAGCATGCCAACACCGAGGATGCGTTGGCTCGGGGCGGCTATGCGAATCGTCAATTACTGGAGTTGATCCAGAACAGCACGGACGCGCTGGCGGGTACCGGCGGTGGACGCATACGGATCAAGCTCACGAAGTCGTATCTCTATTGCGCCGATAACGGGGTTTCCATCGACGAGAGCGGGGTAAGGGCGCTGATGTTCTCCCGGATCTCGCCTAAGCGGGGGACTCACCAGATCGGGAGATACGGGCTGGGGTTCAAGTCGGTACTGAACGTTACGGACAAACCGGAGTTCTTCAGCCGGAACGGCTCCTTCCGTTTTGACAGGTCGTACGCCCACCAGAGAATCCGGCGCCTAGTCCCTGATGCGCCTCGTACGCCGACGCTGCGGCTGCCGCACCCGATCAACCCACGCGTGGCGTTCCACAACGACCGGACTCTCCGGTCTCTCACCCATCTCTTCACCAACATCGTCCGTCTTCCCCTGCGGCGCGGAGCGTACGAACACCTCGCCAAGCAAGTCGAGTCCTTCCCGCCGGAGTTCCTGCTCTTTGTTGACCACATCAGAGACCTGGTGATAGATGTGGATGGCTGGGATCTCGGACGTACCTTCCAATGCAGGAAGAAAGGTGGTCAGTACGAGCTGGTCACGAATGACCAGGCGAGCAGATGGAAGGTGTTCCATCGAGTCCATACCCTCTCGGACAAGGCGCGGGCAGACCATCGAACGCCCAATGACGCCGACCGGCTGGAGATCACATGGGCGGTACCCCTCGCTCGCCTGAATGAGCCGGGTTACTTCTGGAAGTTCTTTCCGACCATGACCCCCAGTCTTGTATCAGGCATTCTCAACGCTCAATGGAAAACCAATGAAGATCGTCAGAACCTACTCCCCGGGCCTCTCAACGAGGAACTGATCCGAGCGGCCGGACGGTTGATCGTCGACTCGCTACCCGAGTTGATGACCGACGATGATCCCGCAAGACACCTGGATGCTCTGCCGCGTCGATATCAACCGGGCGACAATGACCTGACTAACCTGCTACGTAGCGAATTGCTCCAACTGCTGATCCGCAGGGCGGTAGCGCCGGACCAGTCGGGAATACGTCGGGCCATTTCGGAGGTGAGTTTCGCTCCTCTAAGTGTTCCTTCCAAGGCCCTTGATCGCTGGGCCGACCATCCCGGACGGCCACGGGATTGGGCTCATCACCGAATGTTGACACGTGACAGGTTGGCGGCGACATCCAGGATTCTCCAGGCCGAAACTGGGAAGAGAATCACCCAGGTCGAACGATCAACTATCGCCGAGTGGCTCGAGGCCTTGGTCGACCCCGCAACAACCGTTGAATCCCGAATCAAGGCCTCGATGGCAGCGATCCGGACAGCTGCCGCCCTCCCCCAAGATGTCCGGGAGTGCCAGCCGCTCGGGGAAATCGTATGGAGCGCGAGCGGCAATTGGCGTACCTTGAAACCGGATCATGTCTACCTGAGCGGGGATGGCGGCGGGTCCGGTGACCGGTTCGTTCATCCGCGGCTGGAGTCGGACCCTCGGACTCGGGAAGCGTTGGTTCGTCTTGGTGTCGGGCGCCCCACTCCTGAGAACAGGTTCAGGCAGATCGCCGAGGAGGTGTTTCTACGGGTAGATTCTACGATTCCTTCGTATTGGCAGGACTTCTGGTCGAAGTCTCGACCGATCAAGCCGTCAACCTCTCTGCGGATTATCCGAGATTACCCGGACTGGAGGTCCCTGCTGCGAGTGAGGACGGTCAATGGCGGATGGGGTCGATTCTCGCATTGTCTGCTTCCGGGAGCGATCGTTCCCAAAGACGGAAGCCGCGACGGGCGTATCGCGATCGACGTTTCGTATCATCGCGCGGACCTCGATCTGCTCAGGGAACTGGGAGCGACGGAGGGACCTTATGACGGTTTTGACTACCGGAATAGTGAGCCTGAGGGATACCGCGACTACAAACGCAGGTGTATCGCGTCGTACAAGAGGGACCTCGGCAAGAAACCTCTCGACAAGCTGCTGATATTTGACAAAGCAAGTGCAACAAGCGGACCGATAGGCCTGATGCGTTCGTTGTCTGAAGAGGGGAAGGCCCTATACACCGAACGCCTTCTACAGCTTGCCGACACCTTCCCGGCGTGGAGTCTGTTTCACAAAACACAGGGTAAGTACCCTACAAAGAACTATTCCTCTCCGGCGGTTGAAGAGTTGCGGGCCTCTGGACGCATAAGGGTGCACGGAATCGTACGTCTTTCCGATGGTTTAGGTCCCAATCCTAAGGTTCCCGAAGCGCGGCGGCGGCTCCTGGCACATCCGAACAGCGCCCGAATCCGAGACGCCTTCGATATCCGCATCGGTACGGCGGTAAGACCGGTAGGGGCCGACGAGCCGATTCCCCTAACCGATGAATGGCCCGGGCTACGGGAACATGCTCTTCCCGAACACATGAACCTCGACCTTGTACGTTGTGAGCGGCTCGTCTCTGATAGCGGTGACACGGGACTGAGATGTTATCTCCGTGACGGATCGGTGTATCTGGTACATGGGGATGATGAGCAGGAAGAACTCCGGGCCGTGGCAGGCGAGCTGGGATTGGGTATCTCGGACGAAGGTATAGATCGAATCGCCTCCCGACGTACGCGTAGCGATATCAAGGCGGCGCGGGCCGGGGTTCGCCGAAAGAAAACCGATACGGCGAGGCTGCTTGCCGCGGTCGGATACGACAAGCTACACAGCGGCCTCCCATCCGGTCTCAGGGCGATGTTGGACGTAGTACCGGGTGGAGTCAATCAGATCCGGGTCGCTGAAGCAGCGATCGCCACATACGATGTGGCGGCGCTCCGGGAGTATCGGGAGCACCTATCCCATCTGGATCCTCCCCGCCAATGGGCGGGCCGCCATCCCGCGGTCAACTTCGTTCGATCCCTCGGGTTCGGACCGGAGTGGGCCGGCCGGCGGAACGTAGCCCGGGCGCCGTTTGTGGAAGTCGAAGGACCCTACTCGCTTCCGCCCCTACATGGGTTTCAGGAGCGGATAGTTCGAAACCTTATGAGAATGTTGGGGTCGAGCCGCATCGAAGATAGGCGTGGCCTGATCAGCCTGCCCACCGGATCCGGTAAGACCAGGGTCGCCGTACAAGGCATTGTCGACGCCATTCGAGATGGGGTGTACGCGGGCGGGGTCCTATGGATCGCCGATAGGGACGAACTGTGCGAGCAGGCGGTGGAGTCGTGGCGACAGGTCTGGTCCAACCGTGGTGTCGCGGCGGCGCCGCTGCGTATCTCCAGACTGTGGAAGGGTCAGAAGAACCCCACGCCTACAACCGGCCAACACGTCATCGTGGCCTCGATCCAGACCCTTTCTCGCAGGATGTCACGGCTCAGCCGGAGTGACGGGGTGTTGTCGGACTTTCGTCTGGTCGTGTTCGACGAGGCGCACCGGTCAATTGCCCCAACCTTTACCCAAACGATGCGGAGTCTCGGCCTGACATACCGCCGCCGGGCGGATGAACCTTTCCTGCTGGGACTCACCGCCACGCCATACCGCGGCCACAATGAGGCGGAGACGGAGCGTTTGGTGAAGCGCTACGCCCGAAAGAGACTGGATTCAGGGGTGTTCAGGAGCGACAACGCCGAGTATGTCACCCGTGAACTTCAACACATGCGCGTTCTCGCCCAAGCGGACCACAGGGTTATCGAAGGCGGTGATTTTTCCTTACAGAACGAAGAGCTGAGGAGGATGCGGGTTGAAGGTCTTCCTTGGCTCCCCGGACGACTCGAGAAGGAGATAGCGCATGACCGCCTTCGTACGGAGAGGATAATCGCCGCCTACAACAGGCATGTAGCGGGTCGGAACTGGCCCACACTCATGTTCGCCACCTCGGTGGATCATGCAAGAACCCTGGCGGCCCTACTGGACATGTCCGGTGTCAGGGCTCGGTCGGTGGACGCGGGAACCGATCCCTCCATCCGGCGGAAAGTCGTCGAGGACTTCCGTAACAGCCGGATAGAGGTGTTGGTGAATTATGGTGTCTTCCGGGAGGGTTTCGACGCGCCGAAAACCCGGGTGATCATGGTGGCTCGTCCCGTTTTCAGCCCGAACCTCTACTTCCAGATGATCGGACGAGGACTGCGCGGCCCGCTGAACGGCGGAAATGAACGTTGCCTGATCCTGAACGTCAGAGACAACATAGTGAACTACGAGGAACAACTGGCATTCACGAAACTGGACTGGCTCTGGTCGGCCGGCCGTCGCTGACACGCTGTCGTCAACGCGCTGATCGACCGGGGCGCGCCGCGTCAACCGGTGCGAGGGGGACACCTGTGGGACGCTCAGCGCAGATTTGGTTCAAGATACCCGCCGCTACACGAATGGGTAGTTGAGTTCTATCAAGGGGGGAGGGAGTGGCCGGATAAGCGCCGCCAGGTTTGCGGTGAGAGGTGACCGACCCCCTTCCAGGGCGCTAATCTCGAAGTAACAGGTATGTGGTATATCGGATCCGTTACAACCCGATTTCTCCTCGGCGTCAGGCGTAGTAGACCGTATTCTGGAAGGAACGAGCGGCCGTCGGATAGTCGCCGACTCAGGGCGGCAAGCCGTTGGGGCTTGCTGGTGACGGTGATCTGGGCTGTGTCGGCGGCGTGCTCCGATGGCGCTGTTGACCAGTACTCTGCCGCCGACCCTCCCGAGACCGTGTCGGTCTTCATTCCCGACCTGTCGGATGCCGGTAGCCGGGGCGCAGAACTCTTTGCCGCCAACTGCGCGACATGTCATGGTCCTCATGCCGGAGGGTCGTCCCAGGGTCCCCCGTTGGTGCATAGCATCTACGAGCCGGGGCATCACGCCGACTTCAGTTTCCACCGAGCTGTCAGCCAGGGCACCCCGCAGCACCACTGGGGGTTCGGTGATATGGCGCCCGTCGCGGGCTTGACGCCGGAAGAGGTGGACCTGGTCATCTGCTATGTAAGGGAACTGCAATATGCCGACGGCATCTTCAGCGATCCGGCAAACCTCGCGGTCTGTGAGACCTGAGGTCGGTACCAGTCGTCGGCGGGCAGTACTCCGGATGACCGCCTCCGCTTCAAGGCGTGAACTTCCGTGATACTCTCCTGCGCCAACATGGTGGTGAGGCTCCCTACCCTCGCTGCCAGATCTCATACCGGGCGGCATGGGAGAGGACCACACTCAACATCCGGTATTCACTGTCACAAGATGGGGAATCTCAATGATCGTCAACACCCGCGGGCCGGCTTAACATGCGAGCCGCTTCGCGGTTCAGCTCCTACATGATGTAGGAAGGCTGTAGACCAGGGCCGGGGTGGGCTGGTCGGTCACCGTCCGTGAACCACCAGGGTCAAAGCCGTATACGCCGGAATCGACAAGGAAGCTTGGAGGGCTATCGAGAGCGGTAGGGATTCTTCTGCTGAAATAGGAGCCACCCAATGAGTTAACCCCGATTTTTAATGCAGGGGTTCGGATGGGTAACCGAGCGAGACGTAAAGAACTATCTGACCTGGGACGATAGCTGTTTGATGGCCTCTACTGGCCGGGGTATCACCTTTCACCCGAAGGTGAACGCCAAGACCTCCCGTGAAAGTGGACTTGACATGGCCTTTCAGGTTCGGTGTGTCCGGGGCATGAAGAATCCGGGTTAACACCGTGTCCTTGTTAGAATTGATGTGATGACTACCCGAACTCGCCACCGCAGCAGGTCGCCGTTCGCGCATAGTCCGGCTGATTGGACCGACCAAGAGATCGACGAGCATCCCTTGGCCCAGTTGGGTTGGGAGGAGATATCTCCTGATCTGGTCGAGGAAGCCCGCCTCATCCAGCTAGAGCAACTGCGCCGTATGCATGATCGGGGAGTGATCCCTCGTTACGCCGAAGATATTGAAGATACCGAGCTGATGATCGAGATTCTCGGTGATCCATCCCGTTTCGCTCGGGTATGCGCCAACTGGCGCCGAGTGGTTGAGCATCCTCCTAGCCGTCTTGATCTTCCCCCCGGATGTAGTACCTATCAAGAGGCCTTCGAGGTCTGGTTCGCTGACGACTGAAGAACTTGGCGCCACAACGCCTGTCATTCTCTTCCCGATCCCTCCGTCATCTGAAGGGAATGTCCGATAGGGCCCGCGCTCGGATAGCCGTTTGCGTTGATCGGTACAATGCCGATCCCGTCGGTGGGTCGGTGAAGAAACTGAAGGGTGTTAACCCGGCTTTGTGGTCCCTTAGGTGCGGCGAGTATCGAATACTCTTTCACATCGGTACCGGCGATATAGAAGTGGTTGGCCACCGGAGGGAGATATACGATTTAGTAGGGCGCTGACCCTCCGGGTGGGACTCGCCGACGACGGTCCTGGCCGACGAAGGGCTTCACCCGCCCACGCACTATGGATGGTGGGTCCTCTTCAGCCCCTTGATTAGTTCAGCTACATGGCCGCGTAATACTGCGTCCAGCCCATCAACCATGTTCAAGCGAGAGGCGAGGGTGTCTGCATCTACCAAGCCTTCGATCATTAGAGAGGTACAGAAATCGAGATCCTTCGGGCGGTAAGCAATGGCCTTGGATATCCACAGGTCGTGAATATCGAGGCACCACGCGACCACACCGTTGGTACCTGGTGTCTCATATCTGATGAGACGGTTCCGCCAGTCTCGAGGGAGGATAGCTGTGGACTCGGTGACACCCTGTGCATAGTAACCGAACGTCGTATGAAACATCGATAATTCGCCGATGGATCCATCAATCAAGTCAGCCTTATGTTCGTCGGGGTCGTCTAACGCAGCAATGTCTGCTTCTACGGATAGAACGGCCACTGGTGGGAGGACATCGGAGACCGATGCATGGAGAGCCTGGCTGCCGATTACCAAGAGTTCCTTTTCACCCAAGATTGCGCCGGAAGCCCGGATCGCGTGGTCAAACGCCTCCCGGTTCATGCCATACGCCTGAACGACCGGTAAACGTCGGCGCGTTGAGTGGGGGTGAGAATCCCGGAGAAAGGAGTGACCTGTCGGAGGTCTTGGCCGCGGACGCCGGGATCAAGCATGCAAGCGATGATTTGGTCAATCGTTCCTCGGAGGATGTCCTCCCACTCATCCAAGAGTGGTGAGGCATGAGGATTGACTGACCGCATCCGGGCGAGGTTTTGTTGGGCCAGTTCGATACCTTCAGTCCCGCAAGACCTGAGTTTCCTTGCTACAGCGGTATGAAGAAACAGGCTTCTCGCCTGATCGCGAGTCAACTTTATCCCTAAGATGTCAGAGTGGCCCAGTGCGCGAGGGTCGGTCTTACGGCGTGGATCAACTGGACAGGTTTCATTCCCTGAGTGTAGCCCCCACCGGCATCTACTCCTACGAGAAGGCAATGAGCACGCGCTTGTCACTGGTTCGGTCACTGATGTTGGTCTGGTCTTCCTGGGTCACTTAATTCAACCGTTGCTTGAGAGATCACGGGTTGTTTTTGCACCTACCTGCGCACATTCGACCTGTCGCGCTGCCCGTTGCCTTCCCATTCCATCGGAATTATCCCGAGCTGTTGGGCCGCAATGGAGGGGCAGCCGTGCGGCTGCCCGTTGTCCGACAGGGACCCGCCGCCCACGGCACTGTTGATGCCGCAATGGAGGGGCAGCCGTGCGGCTGCCCGTTGGACGCCGATACCGGCTTGATCGAGATCCAGGATGCCGCCGCAATGGAGGGGCAGCCGTGCGGCTGCCCGTTGCTCACCAACATTTGGGACCGGATGACCGGCCTGCTCGCCGCAATGGAGGGGCAGCCGTGCGGCTGCCCGTTGTCCCCTTACTCTCACCCACGAAAACCCTGATCCGATCCCCGCAATGGAGGGGCAGCCGGGCGGCGGCCCGTTGCAAAGCAGGAAGAAGGAACGCGAGAGCCGTCAGTTTTTGCCGCAATGGAGGGGCAGCCGTGCGGCTGCCCGTTGTGGTCATGGTCCTGGTCCTCCTTGTGGTTATCGGGTGCCGCAATGGAGGGGCAGCCGTGCGGCTGCCCGTTGGCCGAGTGGGTCCGCGCCGAACAAGACCGGCTGCCAGCCGCAATGGAGGGGCAGCCGTGCGGCTGCCCGTTGGCCGTACGCACCAAACCCGGATCAACATGCACCGGACTGCCGCAATGGAGGGGCAGCCGGGCGGCTGCCCGTTGCTTCCAGGCCAAAGTTCGTAAGTGTAAGAACGGACAGCCGCAATGGAGGGGCAGCCGGGCGGCTGCCCGTTGCCACTGATGTCCAACCCAACGTACACACGTTTCGGGCCGCAATGGAGGGGCAGCCGGGCGGCTGCCCGTTGGTTTGGTAGCGGAGATAAC
>CAZEZF010000029.1:0-31530 GCA_964516495.1 uncultured Acidimicrobiia bacterium
GCGATTCTGTTTGCCGCACCGTGGGTCCATCTCGTTCGACCGTCGTTGGCCTTCACTGTCTGTAGGGGTCATCTGTTCCCACACGTGGGTGTCGATGGTCTTGATTTCTGAGTACCAGCCGAATCCCAGGACGGCATCCGACGCGTCTGTCGCCTCCAAGGCCGCCTGCCGGAAATCGACAGCGATCCCGAACTCGTGTGGTTCAGCGGCATCGTCGCTGAGCATCCTGCCAGCCGTTCGCCGGCGCCGGACATGAGAGCGGATGTTCGCCGAACAAAGTGGATAGTCTCGTGGATGGTGTAGCCGGGAACCTCCCCGGCAACCGCTAACAGGCCAGCCGTTCAGGTTATGCACCTCTAATAAACGCCAAAACACCCGAAGACACAAGTCAGCGCCTCTTTTCGCGATGTCCCACATCAATACAAATAGGACTTACGGTCATGTAGTTTATGCATAGACTGAACCCGTCAGCCATTCAGGAAGGAGCGATAACGATGTCAGACCTACTCGGGCCGGCATCACGGCAGCAGGCGATGAGCCACCTACAGTCCTTCAGAAACCGGCAGCTCCCCGACCTTCTCGACACCAACTACGGGGAATGGGCAGTCCTGGACGCCGCCACCGGCGAACTCATCGCCGTTCGCCCAGCACCCGAGGCCTTCGCCCTCGCGTACGAACGGGCGGACGGCGAAGTCCTCCTCGACCAAATATGCAAGCCTCTACCCATGACAGCAGGGACAGCAGAGGTCGGGCCGCTTGTTGACGTTTGAGGGGCGGTTTGGCTACTCACAACCAGCTCTCGTCAAAGCGAAGATAGGAACGCCCTACACCGAGAACGCGCCTTCCATTACAGTCCGGGCGATGCGGATACCGGAGCCAGTGGTCGTGTCTTGTCACCCACCCTCCTAAGCCGGCTTTCCTTACGCTGGCTTACGACGGTCCGTTTCACGCCATCGGAACCTCGGAAGAGGCATCCTTCTACTTCCTGAACGTCGTCCTCGAAGACGCCACCGGAGACCGGGCAGTGATCGAACCTCTCAGCGCCCCGTGCCGGGACCTTCCCCGGAAACTACGGCCTGATCATCGGCCGCATCATTCTCGGCATCGGTACCTTCACAGCAGGTTCCGATAACTTCGTGTTCCGGGTAGAGGCCGGACATCACGAACCCGGCCTACTACCCGCCGGTGAGCGGACATCTATCACCACCGCCAGGTAACAGGAACCCGCCCGGGTGGGGAAGAAATAGGTGATATCGGCTACTCGGAGCCGGTTCGACACTGCTCGGCAGTTCCCCCGGTGGAGGATTCCAGGTCGGGAGCGGGCCTCCTGGCCGGCGGGTCGTCATAGCCGGATAGCTTTACGGGGTTTCCGGCCATTTCCAGAGCGGACCCGTCGGGCATCCGGGCCTCCACCACCATGTTGCGGGCTCTCACCCCGGGGTCGGCCACCACCTGCGCAATGTCGTTGATGGGTCCGCACGGTATTCCCGCATCCATCAATCGAGTTATCCAGGTATCGGCGGTCTCCGTCGACAGGGCGGCCTCCAACTCCGCGCCCAAGATGTCCGCATGGCGGGTTCGGCTCTCATTGGCGCCGAACCGTGGGTCCACCAGCAGGTCGGGACGTTCGATTACCTCGCACAGCTCGGCGAACAGCCGGTCGTTCCCGGCGGCGATCACCAGCGGACGGTCGGCTGCCCGGTAGGCGGCGAAGGGTGTGATGGAAGGGTGGCGGCTACCCAACGGTCCGGGAACCTCCCCGGTAACCGAGTAGCGGGCTATGGCGTTCTCGAGGATCGCTACCTGGCAGTCCAGCATGGCGACATCCACCTTGCGACCCTTCCCCGTGCGTGTCCGCTCATGCAGGGCGGCCAGTATCCCGGCGACGGCGAACAGGCCGGCCGTTATGTCCCCCACCGAGGCGCCGACCCGGGTGGGCGGACCTCCGGGTTGGCCGGTGAGGCTCATCAACCCGCCCATCGCCTGTACGACTATGTCGTAGGCGGGGCGCTCCGAGTAGGGGCCGGTATGTCCGAACCCGCTGACCGCCGCATACACCAGCCGAGGCCACTGGCCGTGCAATTCTTCCCAACCGTATCCCATGCGCTCCATGGCGCCGGGACGGAAGTTCTCCACCAGCACATCAGCCCTTTCCAGCAGTCCCTCGAACCGTGTCCGGTCATCGGGGTCGGCCAAGTCAAGAGCCACGGACCGTTTGCCCCGGTTCAGGGATTCGAAATATGCGCTCCGGTCACCCACGAAAGGCCCGAACCCACGGGCGTCGTCTCCCGATCCGGGTCTTTCCACCTTGATGATCTCGGCTCCCAGGTCACCCAGCACCATAGTGGCGTAGGGACCCGCCAGCACCCGGGTCAGGTCGATTACGGTGATGTCGGAAAGGGGCCCGTCCATACGATCTGACAGTAGCTCGACAAGTCCGGGAGCAGCCAAGAACCTGATTGGATATGACTGACATGACCGGCCTGTTGCCGAAAACTCTGGGACGACAACCACGGCTTATACGGCTATTATCCCAGAACAGAGGCACTTCCTACATCAATACCACCCCAAACCCAACAAACCAACCGGTGGATCCGGGCTCGGTTGCCGCCCCCGGATCAAAGAGGTTGCCGATCCGGGGGTTGTGTGAGGTCAGGTCCTGTCGGTTGCGGCTGCCGTTAGGTGGCCTGGTTTTTATGGTGTCGGGTTCAGGTGGTGGTGAGGGCTTCGGTTCGGCCTTGGGCCTGCCCGATCTGCATGCTCATTTCGATAATAGAAGTGTTGAGGCTGTCGATGCGGCGGTCGGTTTGCGCGGCTCTGTCGGCTATCTCGTGTCTTAGGGCGACGCCGAGGTCGTCGATGCGCTTATCGGTGTATTCGGATCTGATGGCCATCTCGCCCTTCAACTCCGTTCGCAAAGCTACGATGTCGCCTTTGATCTCGGTTCTCAGGTCGGCCATCTCGGTTCGCAAACCGGCGATGTCGTCCTTGAGTTCGGTTCGCAAACCGGCGATGTCGCCCTTCATCTCGGTTCTCAGTTCTGCGATGTCGCCCTTCAACTCCGTTCGCAAAGCTGCGATGTTGCTCTTCAACTCGGTTCTCAGTTCTGCGATGTCGCCTTTGAGTTCGTTTCGTAGCGCTGCGATTTCCAGGCGTAATGCGGCGATGTCGGCGCGGCGGGTGCGTTCCTGGAAGAGGACCACCATAAGGAGGATCCCTACGAGTCCGATAATGATTTGTTCCATCAGCACCCTTTCATCCTACCAACCCGGAGACGTTCCGCCGGCGGTGTCCGGCGGGCCGGTTACCCGACCGTCTTCCGGTTCTCTTCCCTTACCTGTATCAGATGGGGAGTCCGGCGTCTAGGGTCTCGTC
The DNA here is from genome assembly GCA_964516495.1 of uncultured Acidimicrobiia bacterium. GTDB lineage: Bacteria > Actinomycetota > Acidimicrobiia > Spongiisociales > Spongiisociaceae > JAPPFW01. Next base: position 3,376 of record CAZEZF010000029.1, read on the forward strand.
CGCGACGCGCTCTGGTAGCCGTCTTACCCTCGGCGCGGTCCGCTTGATGGCCGACCGCCGTCGCAGCCGCACAGAACCAAGGCTTTCTCTCGTTGGTTCGAACCGCTGACGACCCATTTACGCAGCAAGACCTTGAGAAATCCGGGGCCGATCCCGATTCGGAGGGACTAAGAAGCCAGATGTGGCTTGCGTTCCCGCTCAGGGGTAGGTACCGTTACCTGCACATGGCTGATCAGGCCCGCCGCGATAGTTGCGTAAAGTACGCTTCGAATAACATGCGCGTGGGTGGGCGGCGTGTTATATTGCAGGGCTAGCCGAGAGTTGGGAGGTATTTCCCCTTCTCGGTGGCCGTACTAAGCATTACGAAGGAAGGAAGGGAGGGCAAATGCCCCTGAAAGCAAGGCAGCGTTCGCGGTTGGCCGTGCTGGCCGTGCTCGCCTTGGTGGGTTCGCTTCTTGCCGTTTCTGCGGTGCCGGTCGCCGCTGAGGACGGGAAGATGGACCATGAGGCGACGTACTCGGCTTGTGTAGGCCCCGCAGCGGAAGACGCCGGGTTCACGGATACGGATGGGAACACCCATGAGGCCGCCATCAATTGCTTGGCGCACTACGGCATCACCATGGGGACGAGTGAAGGCGTGTACTCGCCGACCGCTGCGGTCACCAGGGTGCAGATGGCGTTGTTCTTGCATCGCGCCGCAGCGCCCGCAGGCATTGATCTCCCGGCAGCTTCCGATCAAGGTTTCACCGACATCGGTAACTGGTCGGATGCCGCCCAGGACGCCGTCAACCTGATGGCCGAGTTGGGAATCATGAGCGGCCGGTCATCCACCGAGTTCATGCCCACCGATCTGGTAACTCGCTCCGACATGTCCGTCCACATCGCTGAGTTCCTCAGTGATGCATTGACCGGACCGGGCGGAACGGACATCGACGACGATGACTTTGAAGCCGATGACACGGTGTTCGTGGACATTGATAATGCCACCAAGAGCGCTTACGACGCTATCCGCGACTTGTATGAGCTCGGCGTTACCAAAGGTTTAACCGAGACCACCTACGGCCCGGAAGGCTTGGTTACCAGGGCGCAGATGGCCGCCTACATCACGCGGGCGCTGGCCCACACCAACGCTCGCCCGGCTGGCCTGACCGTCCAAACCGAGACGACCGACCACTTTACTGGCGAAACGGCGATGTTCGTTGCTTCGGTACGCGATTCCAATCATCTACCGGTACCTGATGACTTTGTCGATCACTTCTACTTCATTGAGGATAACGAGGACGACGAGCCGTTTGATGATGACGGTGCCTGTACAGACGACGTTGATGGTGGTTGCGACATCGCTTCCGACCCCACTACGGACGTAGATGGGAATGTCGAAGCCCTTGAGGTTCCTGTTGGTACCGACGATGTGCGGGTTTGGTTCTGGACCGGCGACCTCGGAGACGAGTTCGACGAGGATGATGACGATGCTGTCACCTTCACTCTGAACGCATCTCCTGCTGCGATGAATACGCAGGTGGTTCTCAGTCACAACCACACGGACAACATCGCCAAGTTCGGCGAAACGGCGACCTTGACGATCCAGTTGGTGGATGGTGACAACGAACCGGTCATGAAGGCAGATGTCAAGGTAACGGTTGCGGTGATCGAAACTAATCCCGATGGTTCCACTTCGACCTCTTCCAAGACAGAGGAGACGGACGCGTCTGGTCGAATCGTTAAGACTTGGACACAGGAAGACCCTGACTCGGCCGAGGGCGAGGATCATAGTGGAATGGTTACAGTTACGATTACGCCGGCCGACCTCCTGGACCCAGACGATGAAGTGGTCGTTGACGCCGATGGTAAGGCAATTACGGATGCTGATGCCACCGTGGACGGTGACCAGGATGACGCTGATGCCACCGTGGACGGTGACCAGTATCGCTTCGCCGTGAAGTGGGATGACGATGATCCTGTTCCCACCACCCTGAAGGTGGATTCAGCACGCAAATACGCCAAGGCTTCTGACAAGGGTCGAGGTGTTTCCAATACTGTGCGCGCTACGCTGACCGACCAGTATGGCGATGGTATCAATAGGGCCAAGATCCAATTCGTGTCTACCGGAGCCGGTGGAGATAAGTCGGCCACTCCATCTACATATATGGGTGCTGCCGATCTAGCCAAGACCACTAATAGGAATGGTGTGGCCAGTCTTAGCTACCAGCGGGATAGCGTTGAAGCTGCAACGGAGACCTTCAACGTCAATTATCGACTTGTTCGAGGAGTTGAAGATACGACCTGTGAAACTGCTAACAACGATGACGATTTGGCGGACATTTGCCTTGATACAGCTACAGACACGGAGTTCAATGCGTTCGTGTTCTACTGGGCAACGAACGCTGACCCAGGAACGGGCGAGACGGATAGGTCCAACAATGGAGTGGTCCAAGTTGTAGACAAGGACTCCAATGTCGCAATTGTTAGTACGGGAGCTAGCACGAGGTATGTTGAGTGGGACAGCAACGATGCCTTCACTATCGGGACAAGTCCCGTTCTCTTGGCGGAGTTCGAGAAGCAACTTGACGTAGGTGATACCCTTGCTTCGGACTACGCAGGAGAAGATGGGGATGGTGACGGAGTCGCTACCTTCACTCTCACCAACGCGTAGTTGAGCGTGAGGAGAAAGCAACTCGTTGCTGTAATCCACGTTCCGAAACTAAACAAGAGGGTCCTTGGTTCCGACCAAGGACCCTCTCTTTTGTGTAGCCGGCAGCCATTTTTTGACCTCAAAGTCAATTCCCAGGCTTGTGCTGGTTGTCGACTAAGTTGAGGGCTAAGGACTGAATGCGTTCCGACAGTTGGGAAGGGAGATAGTCATGTCTCTGCCGGTTTCGAGGTCAGCTAGATGGGTAACCCTGGTAGCGGCCGCCATGATGGTGGCCGTGTTGGTGGCCTTCCCTTTGTCGGCCAAGGAGGGTGTAGCCGACCATCCGGCGCGATTTTCGGCGTGTGTAGGAGAAGCGCTGTCGTCGGCAGGATTCGACGACATGGCGGGTCACGCCTTTGCCGAGGAGGTCAACTGCCTCGCCTACTACAGGATTGCTCTGGGAACGTCCGCTGACCGCTTCTCGCCGGAGGATTCCATCAGGAGATTGCAGATGGCCTTGTTCCTGACCAGGGCGGCGGCAGTGGTCGGTATTCCGTTGCCCACACCGATCGACCAGGGTTTTACGGACATCGACAACATGACCAGGGAGATCCGCGACGCCATCAATCAGATGTCGGAGTTGGGAATCATGGAAGGGTATACCGTTACCGAGTTCCGGCCCGAAGAGGTGGTGACCCGCCAAGATATGGCGGCTCATCTTGATGCGTTTCTCGGAGTGACGCCGCCCGGGCCCGGCAGTATCGACATCGAGGACATCGATCCTGACGACAAAGTGTTCAGCGACATTGACCGGGCGGGCGCCTTCGCCTATGACGCTATCCGGCGTATCTACGAATTGGGTATCACCACCGGAACGGCGGCGGGAACGTTCGACCCGTTCGCCGCGGTGACAAGGGGACAGATGGCCGCCTTTATTACCAGAACCCTGGCTCATACCAACCTCCGCCCCGCCGGAATATCGATCCAGGTGGATACCGGAAACGTCCAGCGGGGCGGTGATCTCGAGGTGATGGTTTCGCTACGGGATGAAGACATCGACCCGATTGTTGATGAGTTCGTAGACGTGTTTTCGGCGGCCGACTCCGAAGAAGCGTTCGAAACGAACGGAAAGTGTACTGATCGGGTGACCGGTTTGGGAACCGGCTCGTCTTGCTATATCGACTCGGATGACGCTACCGACGAGGACGGTAATCTGGTGTTCGATGTTGAGCCACGCGCGGAACGTTGGATCATATGGGCGTGGACCGGCGATCAGGACGACGAGTTCGACCTGGACCGCAGAGAGTACGCCAGGCTGGTTGTTGACGGTGTTACCCGCGCCACTGCGATCAAGGTTACAGACGATATGAAGGCCTCCGCCCAGCAACTGGCCTTCGGCGATCAGGTTACCTTCGCTTTCCAGCTGGTGGATGAGGACGGGGACCCGGTGGCGTACGAGAATGTCGAAATCAGGCTCACCGTACGGTTCACGTCAACTGATCGCGTTCGCACCACCACCCGTGAGACGATTTCAACCGATGCAACCGGTCGGTCCGAGTGGTCATACGACGGTCCAGTTGACCTCGCTTCGGGAACGGGGGATTCGGCCAGTCTCGACCTCGACGCTCGGGCGGACTTCGACTTTGACGACCAGACAACCAGAAGCGTCATCGATCACCCGACCGGGCAGGGGGATCAGTTGATCTACTGGTCCGATGAGCTCTCGCGACCGACCACCCTGCGGGTTACCCTGCCGAACGGTCCATACCAGCTTGCTTCGGACAGGGGCGCGGGTTCGGCCAATCTGGTGCGGGCCACCCTCACCGATCAGTACGGCGACCCGGTAGCCGGGGTTCGCATCGACTTCTTCTCGGACGATCCGGATGGCCTGCCCTATGGAAGGCATCGTACGACCAACGCAAGAGGGGAAGCAACCCTCAGCTATAACCGGGATGCGGAGACGACCGTGCTGGAGCGTATCTGGGCGGAGACCGAGGACGGGAGTCCACAGAGCAATACCGCCCGCCACTACTGGGCCACGCCCGCTGAGGACGGAGATTCGGGAGGCGGGGATGTGGTAGCGGCGGACACCGACGCCGACATCGTGGTTGTGCGAGCGGGTGGTGAGATCGTCGAGATCGAATATGACAGCAACGACCAGTTCTTCCTCCGGGCGACCGGCGCCGATGACTTCCGGGCGGCGACGTTTGCCGAATTCGAGAAGAAGTTGGATACCGATGACGCTCTCAGCTTCGCGATAACGGATACGAAGAGTTCGGTAGTCAACGTTTTCCGGCTCACCAGTCCGACGGAATAATAAGAACATGCGCCGATTAGGGAACAGAGGTTGTATCTATACCCCTAAGCGTGGGTTAGACTTGGACCAGGCACAGCAGCGAAAGGATGTAGGAGGATTTATGCGGACAAGAACGAATCGTCCTTCTCGAACAGCGGTCATGGCTGCCGTTGCTCTGGTGGGATCGTTGTTGGTGATGGTACCCGGCCCCGTCGGCGCCGTCGAGGGAGAAGCCGATGAGCCGGCGCAATACTCGGCGTGTGTGGGCGCCGCCACCGAATCCGCCGGATTCGTCGATATGGTGGATGTCTTTGCCGAGGAAGAGGTGAACTGTCTGGCGCATTACGAGATAGCCAAGGGCACCTCGGATACCATGTTCTCTCCCAACGCCGCCATCACGAGGTTGCAGATGGCCCTCTTCCTGAGTAGGGCGGCCGGCCCGGCCGGGATCACCCTACCGTCCGCCCGAGATCAGGGTTTTGTCGACATCGGAAACATGACCGCCGAGATCAGGGATGCTATCAACCGGATGGCCAGCCTTGACATCATGGAAGGACGAACCGGTACCGAGTTCCGGCCTACCGAGTTGGTCACCCGCGCCGACATGGCCGAACATTTGGCGGCCTTCCTGGAAGAGGCCGAGGTAGGGCCGGGGGGCATTGACATCGAAGATGTCGATTCTGACGACGAAGACGTGTTCGAAGACATCGAGCGGGTCTCCAGAAGGACCTATGACGCCATCCTCAACCTTTACGAGATGGGAATCACCCAAGGCACTTCCAGGGACAGCTTCACCCCCACAGGTGCGGTTACCCGCGCCCAGATGGCGGCGTTCATCACCAGGACTCTCGCCCATACCAACGCTCGTCCCGCCGGGTTGACCGTGCAGGTAGTCGGTGGGGAGACCAGCGTTTTCGAAGGGCGATCCATCGAGTTGGTGGCGTCGGTGCGTGACCGCAACCGTCGTCCGATGGAGGATGCCTATGTGGATATCTTCTGGGGCGATTCGGAAGCGCGGGCGCTGGACAGCAGCGGCGAGTGCGTAGCCGGTCGGACGTTCCTTCTCGATTTCGGCGGTTCGGACACATGCGTGATCGACTCAGGTGATCCGTTCACCGATGTTGACGGAAACCTGGAGGATCTCCCGACGATCGACGGTACCGATGTCGAAGAGGACCTGGTGATCTGGGCTTGGACAGGTGACGTTGGCGACAGTTTCGATGATGATCGATCCAACCCGGTGAAGATCGAGATATCGGTGGCCAATGCTGCCGACCAAACCCGCCTCACCCACAACGCCGGCGTTGCCAAGACAGTGAAGTACGGCAAGAGGGTGACCTTCACCTTCCAGCTGGTTGACGACAACGGAGTTCGGATACGCCAGCCGGATGCCAAGGTCACGGTGAGAGCGACCGTCGCGGAGTTCAACGGCCATGACGCTGACGATACCGATGATACGAGCGGACGGATTGATCTGGATGTTGACACCGACACCCATGAGACCAATTCGTCAGGGCGGTTCGAGTTGTCGTATACCCAACGAGATCCCAGGCGAGGAACCGACAACGTGACGCTGGTGAAGCTGGAGTTCTTGAACCCCGATTACGAAGTAGTAGAGGATGACGGGGGAACCATTGAGGAAATCCTGATAACGTGGTCGGATGCACCTTCGGGTGGGCGCAACGTGTTCCTGGAGCAGACGAGCGCCTATAGCGTCGCGTCATCCAGGGCTCGCAACACCATCACGGTCACTCTGGCCGACCAGTACGGTTCGCCCATCAGAGGGGAAGTTACGTTCGTGTCCGACGACACGGAGAGTGACCTGATCGGCAGCGCGAGCAAGAGGGTGAGTTCCCAGGGAAGGACCACCTTCAGGTACGAGCGAGACACGACTGATCACGGTAAGGAGACGATCACGGTCACCTACGATGACGACACCTCCGTCACCAAGGACATAATCCACTACTGGGGTGCGCGCCCCGATCACGGCGATGACATCGACGGCACGGTGGTCTATGTCGACAAAGCGGATAACGTGATTGTGGTAGAGGAGTCCGGCAGCTTCCACATCGTGAAGTATCGGAGTAGCGATCAGTTCTATGTGGGCGGCACCGCCAGCCTCTTCGCGAGATTCGAGGCCTGTCTGAGTGAAGATGACACGATTGGCAGCGACTCCGAATACGGTGACAGTGTCAGCACCATCAGGCTGACCGACGACGACGATTCGTGTCCAAGCTGACAAGCACCCGACGGCCCTCTTTGATCGGCATCTGACCTAGTGGGCCAGGGCTCCCGAGTTCCGGAAAACTCGGGAGCCCTCGGCCTTTTTCATTATATGGTTCTACTATCCTCAGTAGGACTGTCTTGGCTACTTGACGAAGCGGACCGGCTCGCTAAATCGTTGTCCGGGCCGGACGGTCCGACTTCGGTCAAAGGCCGAACATGTAGGAGAGATGATCCGCCTTCCAGGAGTAACTTGACCTATTGACCTACAAAACCGCCAACATAATGGAAGAGGAGGTAAGAGGGTTCCATGGCGATGTTCGCAGCGTTTATCGATGGCGATAAGGATGCCGCCCGACTCCGAATCAGCGAGAATTATCCGGGCCTCGAGCATCTGGAGTTGTCGGATCAGCTGTACCTGATTCGGAGCGACTCTATTGCTGACACAGTTGCCCAGAACGTCGGGCTGAAGGGCGATGACCAGATAAAGGGCCTGACAGGCGTGGTCTTCAAACTCAATTCAGCCTATGCGGGATTCACCTATCGTTCTATCTGGGATTGGCTTTCTGAAGCGGAGCGCAGCGCACGGTGAGTCCTCAAGGCGACCCGACACCGGATGAACCGCTCTACGCTTACCGGCCACAGAGCCCGGTCGAAATAGAGAATCGACTTACTACACTCGAGACTACCGTGGCTAACCTGCCAACCGGGATCGATCAGCATGTAGCCGGAATCGACAAGCGGGTCGTCGCAACAGAAACCACCATAGCGAATTTCAAGTGGTGGTTCATGGCTTTGATAGGTTTGGCCACGGTAGTCGGCGTTCTGATCGGGACATTGACAAGGGCATTGGCATTCCTAACGTCACTGTGATGATGCCACCGAAGTCGTGGTGACAGTCATTGGAAGTGACCATCACGAGTTTTGGCACTGCCGACCCGAATGGCGTGAGTATCGTACTTCCCATTATTACTTCCCGCTCTCTGAATGGGAGCAAACCCTAAGCAGCCCTGACGTGACGCTTCGGCCCATAGCAACCAGGATATCAACCACTTAGAACGGTTTCGGACATAACATGTCACCGTGATCAGGCAGCCGGAACCTGACCGTCGCGTTCCGGCGCCGGGCGGCGATTCGCCAACAAGACGAGGGAGCATCGATGTTCGAACCAACATCACCACTTAAACGTCGCGCTCTGCCGGCGCCGGCACTGTCGCTGGCGGTAGCCCTATTGTTGGGCGCCACGCCTCCCGCCTCCGGGGTGGACGGTGTGGGGGACCATCGGGCCCGATATTCCGCTTGCGTCGGCGCCGCAACCACATCAGCCGGTTTCACGGACATGGTAGGAAACTTCGCCGAGGAAGCCGCCGACTGTCTGGCCCACTACGGGATCACCTACGGCACTGAACCGGGTAGGTTCTCCCCGAATGACATAATCCCCCGCTGGCAGATGGCGCTGTTCCTGCAGCGGGCCGGGGGGCCTGCCGGAATCGTGATACCCAAAGCCGCCGACCAAGGGTTCACCGATCTGGGATCGTTTGCCGAACACATCCGCTCGGGGATCAACGAGATGGCTGCGATAGGGATCATGCCCGGTACTTCACCTACCACATACGGGCCCGACGAGCCGGTAACACGCCAGGAAATGGCTCAGCTGCTGGCAAGGTTCCTGGAGGCCGCCCCCACCGGACCCGGAGGGTTTGACATCAGTAACGTCAGTCCCGACGACGACAACTTCGGGGACCTCGGCGACGTACCCATAACCGCCTACCGGGCTATCCGGCGAATCTACGAATTGGGCGTCACCTCCGGAACTTCGGCTACCACCTTCGATCCCGACGGTTGGGTCACCCGAGGCCAGATGGCGGTGTTCATCACCCGCATGCTGGCCCACACCAACGCCCGACCGGCGGGCTTGGCCGTCCAGACGCCCGACCAAGTCGTGTTACGAGACACCACCATCGAAGTGTCCATCACGCTGCGCAACAAGTCCCGGCGACCGGTAGCCGACCGGGCCGTGGACCTGTTCACGGCGGAAGACCCCGACAAGGCCTTCGACAAGCAGGGAGCATGCATCGCCACGGTCGTGTCCGGCCTCGACGCTATCGACGAATGTCTCATCGATAACGCGGATCCGAGAACCGACAAGTCGGGCAACCTGGTGGTTGATGTAGAAGTCGGCGACGTTGACGCCTTGAGGATCTGGGCGTGGACCGGAAGCCAAGCCGAGGTTTTCGACAGAGACACCACGGACTTTGCCGTAATCGATCTGACCACCCGTGGCAGTCCGTCAGCATTGCAGGTGAGCGATGACCTTCCCGCCAGCGCGGCCAAAGTGCGCATGGGTGAGTCGGTGACCTTCACCTTCCAGCTGGTCGATGATGAGGGGAATCCGGTCCCTGGCGAAGGGGTGGCCTTCGTGGTCGAGGTGCAGGAATCCCGAGAAGACGGAAGGCGACTGGAGTCAACCACCCTCCAGAAGAAGACCGGACCCGACGGTTCCGCCCAGACCACCTTCCGCAACGCGGACCCGTCGAACGAACCCGGCGATGTGGCCTTCCTGGACCTCGATGTGCGAATCGGCGGAGGCCTCGACATCCTGGACAGTACAGCCGTCCGGATCGTTGCGGACGACGGGACGAGTAGGGATAACACGCTCGAATGGTCAGACGAGCGGTCCGAGCCCACCACGTTGGAGATGTCGGTGGTGCGGGAGTACATAGTCGCTTCGTCTGAAGGAAGAGGAGCGGTAGCCGAAGTGGAGGCCACCTTGAGCGATCAGTACGGCGATCCGGTGAGCGGTGAGCAAGTGGTGTTTTCGTCTAACGACATCCGAGGGGTTCCCAACGGGTCCAGGCGAACTACCGGATCGACCGGGGTGGCGAGCCTCAACTACCTGCGGGATTCGGATGAGGGTGGCACGGAGCGGATCACCGGGAGGTTCGGAAGGTTGAACGCCGGTACCCGCCAGTACTGGGCGGCTCAGGTTTCGGCCTCCTCCGGATCGGCGGCTATCCGGGTGGTGGACACGGAGGGAGACTCGGTGATCGTAGCAACCGGCAGCGAGATCCTGTTCATCGAATATGACCCTAACGACCAGTTCAGTATCGGCGGCGTTGCGGCGGGCTACGACGCTTTCGAGGAAGCCCTAAGCGTCGGCGACGTTCTCCAGTACAAGGTCACCGACACGTCCACAAGAACGGTCAACGTCTTCGGTCTTACCGATCGGTAACCCGTACCGAGACGTGGCGGCGGAAGCAACCGGGAAACAGCGGAATCGGGAATAGATCCGAGCTGATCGGACTCGCAACGGTTGGCTCGGAGCGCGGTCAAACGGCCTCGGAATAGAGCCTTCATGTGGATGATGTTTCGTTTAATCGGAGACATGATGCAAGGGAGGCATTGGGGTAGGGCGAGGCAGTCGGCGGGATCTGGCGGCGGATCAAACTCAGGCGGTGTCGAAATGCCTGGTGTTGTTCAGATCGAACCAGTTGGAGACCTTCGGATCATGTGAGTACCGACCGAAGCTGATCCGGCTGTAGGCGCCCGATTCCAAGGCCTCCTCGAATTCGTTGATGTTGACGTTGGTACCCCGAATAGAAAACATGTCGTTGTCGTCGTACCGAACCAGTCGAGGAGTGTCGGCATCATGCAGTATCACGTTTCTCCCGGAATCCCTCAGTAGGATGATCACCCCGAGTGCGGAGAAGCCCTTGTCCTGGGTCATCGCCCAGTAGTGAAGGATGGGCTTGGCCGAGACGGCGCCACCCGCCGTCTCGGCGGCTATGAGTTCGGCGATCGGTTCGGATCCGGTCCAGATGTAGCGGAAGGTGGTAGCGCCTCGTTCGTCCGTAGTCCTGACCGTGGGCGCCTTGCCCAATCCGCCGGCGGCGTCGGAGGAGAACTCGATCAGCGTGTTCGGCACCGGCTCACCGTACTGATCGGTGAGGATGCCGGTTATCACGTTCACCGGTCCCGGTCCTGATCCCGGTTCCGGGAGTTCATGGTAGTTCAAGCTCTGCCTGAGCCGTAGGGTGGTCGCTACCGGCGCCTGATCCGACCAGACAACCCCCGGATCGTCGGTAGTGTCGTCGCCGGCCACCACCCCGAGAGTGGTCCTGTCCAGCACGGTGAGGTCTTCCACTGTGATGTCGATATCAAGAGTTACTACAGGGTTGTTGACGCTCTGGTCCGGGAGGGCCGCCGGATAGGAGACGGTCACCCTACCGCCGGCATCTGTTCGGTAGGTGTTTATCCGGGTCAGGTCGCTGACTCCGTTGGTGACGTAGGTTGTGGAAACCTGTACGCCGACACCGGTTTCGCCGACCGGCCTGCCATCGTCGTCTACCAGTTGGAATGCGAATACGACCGACTCCCCCAGTCGCAGCTCCTTGGCGGCCGGATGCATGTTGTCGGTTACCCGCAGGGAGGCGGGGGGTTTCAACACCTGGACATCAATCGACGCCGACTGGGTGGTCGCCAACTGGAACTCACTTCTCAGAGGACCCGTCCAGGCCCATAACCGCATGCTGTCGGGTGGTTCTAGAAGGAGAAGCAGGTTACCCGACTCGTCAAGTCGCTGATCGAACCTATCTATCTCGCACGCTTGGGCGCCGATCGCCGCTTCGACGATCCGACGACAACCGCCATCGGCGCTGAAGGCCTCGCCGGGATCAAGGGTGGAAACAGAGAACAAGTCGACCAGTCTCGCTGTTCGAGGACGGAACGTCGCCTCCCGGACGGAAACCTGCACTTCGAAGGTGTCTCCGAAGGAGATGACGGGTGAAGGGGTTTGTATAGTCACCCCGACGGGACGGGCGTTGGTATGTGCCAGCGCTCTGGTCACGAACAAAGCCATCTGACCCCTGGTGAGCAGGGTTCGAGGGGAGAAGGTTGTGGGGGTGGCTCCAAAGGTCACCCCCATCTCGTAAATGACCTTGACGGCGTCGAGCACCGCTTCGGGTTGGCCGCCAAGGTCGGTGAACACGTTGTCGTCGGGAGTCAACTGGGAGGCGTCTGCTCCCCCTGGGCCGGTAGGCGCCAGTTGAAGGAACCGGTACAGGAACAGAGCCATCTGTCGTCGGTCTATGGGAGAGCCCGGATGGAAAGTGGTAGGAGATGTGCCTCGGGTGATTCCCAGAACCGCCAACTGGTTGATGGCGTCTTGGATAGGGGCGGTGAGGTCTTGGATGTCCTGAAAACCCCTGTCCGAAGGTGGCGGGATGTCGATTCCGGCCGGGGCGGCGGCCCTCACCAGGAACAGCGCCATCTGTGAGCGGGTGATCGGCTGGTCGGGAGCGAACCGCTCCGGGGTCTGACCCAAGGTGATCCCGTAGTAGGCGAGACAGTTGATGCCTTGCTCGGCGAAGTGCCCGGCTACATCGAGGAACCCGGTAGCGTTGGTGGCGTCGCCTACACACGCCGAGTAGCCGGGAAGATGATCAGGCTTACCGTCCACGGCCCGAAGGGGTGTCGGAGTTACGACCAGCATCGAGCCGGCCAGCAATGTAACCAGGGAAACGGTAATCGATCGTTTGAGAAAAACCACGTTTAACCTGCCCATATCCGTCAGATCAACCCCAATCCCGGTTCCGCTTTTGTGTCCGGGGACGTTCAAGTCCTCCGCCAAAGGAAGCGTAGTGCAATGGCCGAAGATTGCAATTGCGAGAGGGACGGGCTAAGCGCATCGGCGCGTCGCCGCCTGCTCCGGGATGACTATCGGATGGTTACAAACACCACCCGAAGCCTACTTCTCAGAGATTACCTCCTCATGTTGAAAGCATGGCGAAGTGTTGACGATTATTCAGTTCAGTCGCGTGATTCCGGTCGCGGCGGGATTGTCGGGGTTTCCGAACACGAGTAGAGTTCAGTGCAGGCTGCTCCCCGGCGAGCGGTGCGGCACTGGTCGCAATCCTCGTGCGGAGGGGGCATATTCCTGGTTTGAGCGGAAGGGACAACAAACCGTGAAGGTTTTCTCCATGCGTAAGGCTAGAAGAACCCGGGCATCGCGCCTCTACAGCCGAGACCATTCACTGGATGATTGCGATCTTGACAATGAGGTGCGAAAGCTGGCGACAGTGCTGGTGACCCAACCGGAGGGTATGGAAGCCCTGGCACGCATATGCCACTGGCTATCCCACTACGGACCCGCCTCTCCCTATCAGGATTTGACCGACGCCTTGGAGGACCAGGCGTTAGAACTTCGTTTCAACTGGGAGCAAGTGGGTGGATATCTGCATCAGGCCATGGAGGAGTGGGAGCCGACTGAAGAGTCCATGTCGACGAGATGAAGGATATCCGATCAGACACCCGTTGACCTCAGCCAGGTCCGGAAGGAGCCACATCCAACATCTACCGATGTGCATACTGAGGTTGAGGCTGTCCTCAGGCACCTCGCAATTCGTCACTGGTCCGCCCCTTTGCCTCCGCCGTCAGACCTCAAGGCCTACAACGAAGCTCAACCCGACGACTCCGAACGGATTCTGCAAATGGCTGAGCGACAGCAACGAATCCAGACATGGGAGTTGATGCTGAGTCTCGGCCTGGTCGCCCTCGGTATTGGCGCGGCGGCCTGGATACTAGCTCTCGGTGTTAGCGGGGTTGGAGCAACGCTTCTACCCATTACAGCACAGGCTTGGCTGTTTCGTCTATAACGTGGGTTCGCAGATTCCGTCGCAAGCCGCTCGGTAGCAATAACCTGGGTTGCCTGTCCTTTCACCCGTGACGCGGTCATGCTACGCGCCGGCGCCTCATTTGGACACAGATCAGGGCCACGCCTTGGACTTGAGAATGGAACCCTGTAGAGATGGACGGAACCATTGCGTTTCTTGCTTGTTGAGAGCCTCGTTTCTACCCAGGGGATGAGAGGAAGGGTTGGAGGCCCGGTTGACGTTGCTGTAATCTCGAAGGGTGACGGCTTCATCTGGATTAAGAGAAAGCACTATTTCAATCCCAAGCTGAATGTCCGCTACTTCGAGCGGGACAGGAGACTCGGGGAAGAGAGCAGGAAGGAGAAATCGCGGTGAACACCATAGCTGACGAGCTGATGGAGAAGGTGCGTCGGAGGGAAGCCCTGCTCGACGGTCAGCCGGACTACCAGCCGGGCGACGATCCGGACGAGTTCGGCCGCCGGGTTGCGAGGTGGGTATTCGAAAAGTATGTGGTAAACTAGGAGTCTGGCGTTACCCCGACCTCGTGAAGCAGGAGAATCCCCCTGCCGTTCGTTTCGTTTCCGTCTTGAATCGGGACATCCATCCGCAACCGATAGGCAAAGGCAGATTCGACGACTCCGTTGACGGCCTGATAAGACGCAATGTCAACCGGGTGAGCTCCGACAGCAGCCACGACGGCAGCGGTCACCATTGATCTCTGCGCTCCACGTGTCAACCAATGCCTTGAATGTGGACACAGCGCCGACATGGGGCGAGGGCAATGATACGCCGGCAACCAGCAGGACCCGATTGTTCTTAAGAGGGATACTACAGGTGGGCATCTGATGAGCTGCTCATCAGAACCGCAGCGGTACCCAGTTGCACAGGCGACCCCCTGATTCGCTTGATCGAGAAGTTGCCGGGACCGAAGAGTAGACACCCGCTGTGGTAGGCGGCGCGCTGTCATTAACGATAGCGACGATCTCACCGTTTCTCATCAGGGCAGACTCCCCGGTATGTTCGTTCTCGAGATCGGCTTGGTACTTCCGGATGTAAGCCTCATGGTTGATCTCCGCTTGGTGGCGTTCGCCCATCAGATGCCCTCCAGCTAGGTGTGTCAATAATCCAGCAATGCTAATAGTTCCTAACTTTTAGGGGCCGAACTATGGAGCGGGAGCCCGTTAGTGGAGGAGAGATGTATCCTTACTTGAAGGAGGGTGTAGTCGAGGATGCGCATTTCAAGCTCTGATCGAATTGAGATCCAGTGGTGTTGACCCTATGTCCAGTGATGGAATGGGTGGATGAGGAGTTGCAGATGGAAGGCTCCACGCCAGAGGTTTACCGCGCAGATGCGGATTCGCCGATAATCTGCCCGGACTGCGATAGATCGTGAGGTTGATGGACTTGGCGGAATACGCAGTGACCGCTTGCCTGAGATCCCTCGGCGCGAAACCTCTTCAGATCAATGGGTTGAGAGGGTACGCTCAGGAACAGAGAAGTAACCGCCATGATATTTCTTGATTCAAAGTGCTACTGGAGAAGGGAGCGCCCCGATGTCTGATGGTCGCCGCCTCATTCTTCCCGACCTCACGATCCGAGGGTTCCGTGGGCTGCGCGACTTTACGATTCCTCGCCTGGGACGGGTGACGCTCTTGGCCGGGGAGAACGGAATCGGGAAGACCACCGTATTGGATGCAATTCGGGTGTTCGCATCCCGCGGGCGGCGTTCTGCGCTGCTCAGTGTTCTGGATGACTCCGATGAGTTCATCACCGTGGACACTGAAGATGACATGCGGAGGCCTGTTCCGGACTGGTCGGCTCTTTTCTACGACAGGAGCGTTTCGGACGATAACCGGATCCGTATCGGGCCGGGTGACGGGTCGAACGCTGTCACGATACAGACTTCGGCTGGGCTGGAAGACGACCCTCCTTTGTTCGGTTCGGATCCCTTCCTCGAGGAACCTATCCGGTTTGTTGTAGTGACGGTCGGAGACAAGAAGAATGTGGTAGCCGCCTTTCCCGAGGAGTCCGTGTTGCCGAGACGTTACCGGCGGCCCGGTTCCGAGTTTCCGGCGAAGCTCTTGTGTGAATCGATCGGACCGGGAGTCCTACCCAATTCCGAGCTGGGACGCTTATGGGACAACGTAGCCTTGACGTCCGGCGAGGATCGTGTAACCCGAGCTCTCGGTCTGGTCACGGGAAAGCCCGTGACAGGCATAGCGATGGTCGGCAACGAGCCGGGTAGCGCCCGATTTATCAGGAGGCCGGTAGTTGGTCCTCGGATTAGGACGCTGTTGAAGTTCGATCAGGGCGAACGGGTACCGCTTCGGAGCCTGGGAGACGGCGCCCTTCGTTTGTTCAGCGTCGCGGTTGCTCTCGTTAACTGTACAGACGGGTTCTTGCTGATCGACGAAGCCGAGAATGGGATCCATCATGCGATTCAGTTGGACTTCTGGCGGATGGTGCTGGAAGCTGCCCACAGAAACAACGTTCAGGTGGTGGCCACTACCCACAGCTTCGACTGCATAAGCGGTTTTGCCGCTGCGTCGATCGAACAGGAGGAGGTCGAGGGCCGTCTGGTACGTCTGTCCCGAAGGGATGGGCGCCTAACGGCAGTTGAGTATTCGGAGCAGGACCTAGCCATTGCAACCGAACGTTATATCGAAGTTCGATAGCTGAAGTGCGAGCAACAGGTCCTCCACCGGAAAGGCTTCTCTTGGTAGAAGGATCAAGCGACAAGCGGATGATCTCATATGTGTGCAAGGCCTACACAGGCCTGCCGGATTTCGGGATACGTGACTGTGGCGGGTGGCCAGGTTTGAAGAAGGTGATTCGCCTCGAGTTGGACGCAGAAGGACGGTCGGTGCTCGGCATCATTGCCGACGCGAACGGTGACCTGCTCGGGAAGTGGCGTGAGATTTCGGCGGAGGTCCACAGCGCGAGCGTGGAGGTAGCTCACCTACCGGAGGAGCCGGCGTGCGGAGGCACCGTGATGGACGGCAGCCCACGGGTGGGTGTCTGGCTCATGCCGGATAATCATTCTGATGGTGAGCTGGAAGACTTTGTTGCCGGCATGATTCTGGACGCTGATCCGATCTGGCCGCTCGCCAGAAGATATATCGATACCATCCCTCGGGAATACAGAAAGTTCAGCACACACCATACAACCAAAGCTCAGGTTTACGCTTGGACCGCGGCTCTGCGGTCTCCGGGAGGACTTCTCAGCGCTGCCACCGAACGCTCGCCACTCGATAGAACCTCGGAGCATGCGCGGTGCCTAGTCGACTGGATACGAGCTCTCTTCGACGACGGCCATGATTTCAACGGGTCCCCCTAGGCGGCTCCACGAAGCCTGACAACTGTAAGAGCGTGCGCGGATAGCTCCTGACCTGGGCAAACGCACGACTTCCGAGGATTGAGGTACTTGTTCTGACCAGGGACTTCGAGCCCGATCCGGTGTCGACACGCTGACAGCGATCCACGGGAACACACCTATCCGCGCATCCTCTAAGCACCTCACTTTCCGAGAAGACCGGAACGGTTTCAATGTCTCAAGGGATGGCCTTGCCGTTATCAACGGTCGAGCCGGGCTGTGCCACTACGCAGAACGGTAGGAAACGTCCTTTACCGGTATCCTGTCGCTCGAGTCCGCCTTCATGTCTCGGGCTGGTGACGACCGGAGTTGGTCGGTAGAGGCTCGAAGGTGTCCCTCCTCGCCGATAGGCTCATTAGTGTTATCCCCTACCGGAAGGAGACGTGATGCAGGCAGGATCAACAGTTGTCCGTTCCCGGAAAGAAGAGGTGTTAGCTTTCTTCGAGAAGCATGAAAACGACGGCAAACCGCCGATCGATGATGTGCTTGAGTTGTTCTACGACATGAAAGATGACGGGTCCGACATTGATGACGTAGGACTTGCGGTAGCAATCGGTCGACTGGTTCGCGAAGGAAAACTGCGTTACGCGCTAGACGGAATCTATGTGATTCACCGGTGAACCAGCGCGAGGATCGACTGTACAGATCAAGCACCGGTGATCCGCGGAGGCCCTTCCAGCGTGATC
Organism: uncultured Acidimicrobiia bacterium; assembly: GCA_964516495.1. Classification (GTDB taxonomy): domain Bacteria; phylum Actinomycetota; class Acidimicrobiia; order Spongiisociales; family Spongiisociaceae; genus JAPPFW01. The sequence continues at coordinate 21,236 of CAZEZF010000029.1, forward strand.
GCGATCGAGTTCTCTATTCGGCGGAGTTCAGGCGCCTCAGCGGAGTAACCCAAGTGGCTTCAGCTAGCGAGGGGGATGTGTTTCATAACCGACTGACGCATTCCTTGAAGGTGGCGCAGGTGGGCCGACGGCTCGCTGAGCGACTGTCTCGTGACCATCGGGATAAGGTTGAAGTCTTGGGCGGATTGTCTCCCGACGTAGTTGAGGCTGCTGGCCTCGCTCATGATTTGGGCCATCCGCCTTTCGGTCATGACGGTGAAGAGGTCATCCGCCAGAGAGTTGAAGCCAAGGACCCAGATGGGTTCGAGGGAAACGCACAATCCTTTCGGATCGTCACGCGCCTTGCCTCTCATGCAGATAACAGCGATGGCCTCGAAGCCAGCGTCGTAGGCGGAAATGCGGGCCTTAACCTCACGCGTGCGACATTGAACGCGATTCTCAAATACCCGTGGTTCCGGCGCGATTCTGAGACCATTCCCAAGAAGTGGGGCGCTTATCGTGCCGACGGGGACCGCTTCGGTTGGGTTCGGGCGGGCCAGACTGGGCGGCACCGGACCCTGGAAGCTGAGTTGATGGACTGGGCCGACGATGTTACCTATGCAGTGCATGATCTGGAAGATTTCTACCGGGCTGGTTTGATCCCACTCCACCGACTGTCACAACGTGCAGAGTTAGGCCGGTGTATCGAAGCGTTTCGAGGCAGGGACAAGCCTACGTCTGGGTCAGCCGATCAAGACTTAGAAAAGGTGCTCAGGACGACGCTAGGCTGTATGAGATTACTCGATAGGCCTTATGACGGAGGTCAAAGGCAGCGGACCATAATCAACGAAGCATCATCATTTCTTATCACCCAGTTCATCACGGGAGATGCGATCCAGGTTTGTGACCCCTCTGATAGTCGGGGTCGGACCGTCAAGATCAATCCCGATATTCGCTTGCGGGTTGACTTGCTCAAGGCAATAACCGATTACTATGTAATCAGCCATCCGCGTGTTGTCAGTGTCCGAGAGGGTCAGCGGGTAATGCTGGGGAAGCTGTTCGACGTCTACCTTGACGTGTTGGACAAGAATCGGAACCGAGCATTATTGCCCCAAGCCACGCGTGACCGTCTCGAAAGCGACGACGGGCCACACCGGTTGGTAGCGGATCTCTTGGCTGCCATGACCGAACGCCAGGTGATCCAGTCGTACCAGCGGTTTACTGGCATCGTGCCAGCCGCCGCTTCATACTTTGACTTGTAGCAAGGCTGCGAGGGATCAGCCGGTGATCGCCAGATACATGGTGTTCTCTGGGCTGTGGTGTGTCGAACCGATAGCCGTACCGGCCCCAGGTTGTCAGCGGAGAAGGTTGACCTGAGCATCGATTCGTAACCTATGCCGGAATGCTCGAAACGGTAACGAGCAGACGAAGTACGCGTTCCAACTGCACGAGGTTGGCGTTGACGTCATCGGAGGGTTCATCGTGTCTATCGGGGAAGAAACCCTGCCAGTATCCTCGGTCGCCTCCCTTGGTGCCCACTGTAAGCGCCAATACCGGACGGTGGCCTTCATCGTCGGCCGCAGCCATGGCCATCACATAGCACGGGAGTCCGGGCAGTGGATCGCATACGATCGTGGATGCTGTTAGTTCTTCCCATCCGAATTGGCTCATGGCCCTGTATGTCTCTAACCACGAAATCGATTGTGCCTTGGCCGCTTCGGCTGACCGCTCTGGTGGCGCCATATCCATCATTCTTCTACACCAGTCAGATCATACCGTGGCGAGGGTCGGTATGAACGAGAACGGGCGGGATCAATCCGATTGGCAGTCGGTACGCCGAAAACCTGAGGTCACAGAGTTGGGTAGGAGGTCCGACGCCTTATCCGGCTGCCGCTGTTCTGATTCCATGACCTACCGGCTGGATTCCCAGATCCTCGTAGGTAGCCATCGGGAAGTACTTGATGTCGAGGTGTTGCATTTTCGGGCGTGCCAACTCGCCTCGGTCCACGAGCGTCACCGCTCCGACGATCGTGGCGCCTTCCTTTTTGACCTCTTGGACAGCATCAAGGATGGACCCGCCGGTGGTGACCACATCGTCAACCAGCAGCACTCTGGTGTCCGGACCAATGCGGGCGCCTTCAATGCGGCGGCGGGTTCCGTGTTCCTTCGGTTGTTTACGGATGAAGAACCATCGCGAATCTGCGGCGGCGGCGATCCCGACAGCCAACGCATCGGCGCCCGTGGTCGGACCACCTACCGCATCGAACTCGATACCGGCTTCTCTGACAGCCTCGGTTATCGCCTGAGCCGCGGTATAGAGGTCACGCCATTCGGCCAAAGCCTTCTTGCCGTCCACGAAGTCGCTGGACAAAGCCCCCGACGAGAGCCGGATCGGTTGCGGAAAGGTCCCCAGACCCTTGTTGCGAAGGATCTTGTGGAGTTCCTGCCGGAGTGGAGATAGCAAGACGCCCTCCCGTGTCGTGTATAGCAACTTGCTTGCTGCGGCAACTATATCGTTACGGGATCGCCCTGAACGGCATTGTTCCCGGGGAGAGCAAGGGTAGGATTTCGAGCATGCCTTATCCCATGATCCGTGTTCGGAACCTTGGTCCGATTAGAGAAGGCGCCGTTCGGCTTCACCCTCTCACGGTGTTGATCGGTAGGAACAACACTGGCAAGACCTACGCCTCGCAGGCCGTGTACTCGGCATTCAAGGCCTTAGACCAGGTTAATGGGGCGCCGGAGCCTCTCTTATCCGACGAGGAAATTGAACGAGTGATCGCCGTCGATCGCCAGGCGATAGCTGACGACGATGTTTGGCGTGTGTTCGGGTCGTCCGTGAGAATGAAGGTCGAGCGGTGGCTACAAGACCTGGTGCGTCAAGCGGGCGACCACTTGGAGGATCGGCTGAAGGTCTACTTCGATGTTAAAGGGTTGGACGAGCTGCAACGGTGGGAGGCTGACTCCGAGCTTCGTGTTTCGGTCTTCTATCAGGCCCACGGCGAGAATCGGTCACTGTTCGGTTTGGGGAGGGGTCCCGCTGCTTATAGAGAGCATCTCTTGTCGACAGTGGTGCATTATCCCGGTTCCAAGAGGAATGGTCCCGTTCTGGTAGGGGCGGGAAGGTATTGGGAGAGGTCCCACAATTACGGCCGTGGTGAGTACGCGAGAAGGCGGATATCCCTACAGCTTGCCCGGTTTGCATGGTCCGAGGGGTTCCTCCCGTCGGTGGGGCTTGGCGGATCCGCCTATTACCTACCGGCCGGACGTTCCGGTCTCCTGGAGGCGTGGACGGATGTTGTACGGCTCCGGCTCGAACGGGAGCGTGACCGTCTCGCTCTCAAGGGTAGGGAACCAGCCGCTTTGGGAGGCATAGCGCTGGACTTCTTGTCCGAATTGCTTCCCCTCATACAGCACCGACGGCCGCGCCAAGCCGACATCTTCATGTCGACGGCTGTTGAACGCCTGGAAGGCCTGATAGCCGGCGAGATCAGGCTGGGTAGAGGGAGGGACAAGGTTCCGTCCTTTACATATGCCCAGCATGGTCGGGAGATCCCTGTTCAGCGAGCCTCTTCGATGGTGGCGGAGGTGGCGCCCCTGCTCGGATGGATCAAGCACATCTTGCGACCGGGTGATCTGCTGCTGATCGACGAGCCAGAAGCGCATATGCATCCCGAGGCCATTGTGGCCGTCGCCGAGACCTTGGTGGCTCTGGCGGGAGCAGGTGTGAGGGTCTTGTGTACGACTCATAGCTCCGAGTTCCTGCATCAAGTTTCCAATTGCATGCTCAGATCGCACAGAACTGCTCCGAAGCCGACGGCCTCCGCCATAAGCCCGACGAACCTAGGTGTATACAGGTTTTCGGAAACCGAGGAGGGTGGGACCAGGATAGTGGCGGAGTCGATCGACCCTGACTGGGGGATACCCGAAACAGAGCATGTAGCAGTTGCGGAACGACTTTCCCGCGAGACCGAAGAATTGCTCCGGACTATAGGTAGATAGCCATTAATCCGGTCGGTAAACTCGAACACCCGCATGCTAGCTGCGGATGTGTCGACGACTCTTCACACAAGACTGAACGACGGAGTTATGTCGAGAAGGACGGGTGTTCTCTTTCGATCAAGGGCCTCCGGATTGCTATTGACTGTGACCGGTGTGACGCCTTCGGCGCGCAGGATATCCGACCGGATTTGGTGGTTGTGCGGTGCTGCCAGTCGATTACCCAATGGGTGGTAATCGAGATGAAGACAACCATGCGCGAGCGGGCTGCTGAGCAGGTTCGGGCTGCGCTCTGTCTCCTGGGCGAACATTCCTTGTTTCCGGTCAGCCTCGACGGTGTAGTTGTCTGGTTTGTGGTCAGGAGGCGGCGCAAATCCGACTACACGATCATGCGCAAGATCCGAACCATCGATGCCGGGCCTTGGCAGGTGCGGCCCAGCCTCCATAGATCGGGAGATACAGTCTCCTGTCGCGATCATTGACGGGACGGATGACCAGCGGCCCTGTCGGGTATTCACGTTCCATTTCACCCCCACCTACGCATCATCGACGAACCTCACAGAACGATGGTTCTCCGAACGCTGGCTGATCCGAAGTCAACCCGGGACGCAGATCCGGATCCGCCTTAGCCTGGGGAAGCCACTCGCGTAGCCTCTCGGGCGAAGAAGCGAACTATTCCGTGATAGTACAGATCGCCATCCAGGAGGAACTGTGTGCTCTACGGTGTTATGGCGCCAACCGGCCAGTCCGCTTCCGGATCTCCGATGAAAGCATGGATGATTAACCCACAACTTATTATCAGTCGAGTCACCGTGGAACACCGTTCGTTACGGATTGGCGGAAACTCCGTCTCGGGGACCTAAGAAATCTCGTTGCGCGTGGTATGCCCCGTAGGAGTAGTCAACGTATCATGCCCGCTGCTCGTGGGGAGTGCCTGCCCAGTGGCATTTGAGCGGTTTTACAAACTTTGGGCGAATTGCGCAAAGGTTTAGAAATGCGCAAACAGTTTGCGTAGGTTGTGTGCCGTGAACACGGAATTGCATTTCGGAGCCCGCTCCTAGCCGGCGTGAGCAGGACCGTTGAGATCGAGTTCAACGATACATGTCAACGACACAGAGTTGGTAGAGGCGGTTTTGTCTGTCTTCCGAAGGGTAGAGATGGATACCCTGATCAGAGTGGTCACGGACAACGTACGGGTTGGTTGGCGCGAACCGCGGCACGGAGACCACCCGGACCCGGCTCAGATAGAAGCCATGGTCTTGGGTCGTACGGGCCGTCCGTGCATACCGGGTCTGGGAAGCCACCTTGATCGGACTTCGAAACTTGGGAGCGTCTGTTTCCGTTCAAGAATCTGAGGAACCGGCGCTCTCGGTTCGTTACCGCCGCTAGCCAACCGGGGTAGTGTCCCCCATACCTGATAACGTTGCGACTCCAAGGGAGTTAATTTCAACGGAGGAGGATGGAGGAATGGTCTTGGTTGGCCAAGCTCCGAGCAACCCATCCCTGGGTGCTAGCCGGGTTTCAGAGGAGGAACACGAGACACGGATTTTCGTTCTGGATTCCGAAGAACTTGAAGAGGCTATCCAGAGCGCCCTTGCCGAGGCTGGATGCACCATGGATCAGTTGCGGCAGGAAGCACGATCAGGCGAGTTCTCGAGTGATTTGAACTGGCGCACCTGGTTCTGTGTATCGGGCCTTATCGGGGACGCCATCTGAAGCTTGTTAGGCAGGCCCGGGCCTTTGCTTCGTCGACCTAACGGATCCGAAAACAGGCAAGAGCTGTTGGCTACACCTTGGTTCGGATCGGTTTCGGCGGCTTGTGTAGCCCAAGCCCTGTGGCCAACGGAATCCCCATCCGTTTATTCCAGGCTGTCGAGTTTCTGTTGAACGCTGCTTACCGAGAAGCTGACCGCACGGTCGCCCACCCGTTCGCCGTTCCGGTCAAGCAGCCAGTAGTTGGAGTTGTAGGGTCGGCCGTAATTAAGGTACACCCGATTGGAGGCATCCCACAGGTTCGGAAAGGTCAAGCCGTAGCTACTGACGAAACTCATTCCTCTCGCCTGACTATTCAAACTCGCCGGATTGATTCCGATTACGGTAACCCGGTTGGCGTTCTGTCGAGCGAACTGCTCGACTTCGGGGGCATGCCCCCGGCAGACAGGTCACCATTCCGCCCAGAACCAAAGGAGGACCGCGGTGTCTCCCGTTACCAAGGAGCGCAGGTTGACGGCCTGGCCATCCGCCAGATCGGTCAAGGTGACATCCGGCACGTCCGCGCTGATCTCCGTGGCGGCCTGCTGCTGGAGCATTGCTCTGTGCAGGAAGGCGGCCATCTGGCCTCTTGTCACCGTATCTTGGGGGCAGTACCGGAGCGGATTCGTGCGGCATCCTGCGGTAATGCCGGACGCAGCAAGAGCGTCGATATTCGACTCATGGGTGTCACCGGAGGTGTCGGAGAAGCCGGCCGGGGATGCGGCGGGGACCAGGCCGAACGCCCTGACCAGGAAAGTCGCCATCTGGCCTCTCGTTACCGCATCCTGGGGGCAGTAGCGGAGCGGCCCGGTTTTGCATCCGGCCGTTACGTTACGGACGGCGAGTTGTTCGGCAAAGGTCGACCACCATGCGGAAGGGTCGACATCGGCGAACCGGGAACCTCCGTCCGCGGTGATGTCTTCGCCGAGCACTCGAACCAGCCAGACAGCCATAATCCATCGTTTGATGGGCTCGTCCGGACAGAACCTGCCGGTACCGCATTCGGTGCCGTCCAGCACGCCCGAATCGGCGAGGGCGCGGATAGCTGTTTCGTGGCTGTTGCCCGCCACATCGGTGAAATCTGAGGCGGTTGCGGGCGGGGTCGGCGCGGCGATCGAAGATACCAGCGCGATCGCTGCGAGTATCACTGACCATGTGCGCGAACTGCGGTCGTCAGATCGTAAAAACAAGCGTGTGGATTTGAGTGTGATCATGGTGAGCGTCTTTTTAACCGTCTCTATCCGGCAAGCCCCAGCCTAGTCCCTTTCCCGCCGCCGAGGTCGGACGCTGAGCCGATTGGCGCTCAACTCCGGTATTGAGGCGGAAGGCTCAGAACAGGTCCTCCACCAGGGTCGTTATCCGGGCCTCGTCATATGGTTGAGCGCTGCCGGTCACCCGGTTGCCGGACGGGTCGAGGAGGATGAAATCCGAGGTGCTCCGCATGCCGTAGTGGTCCCACACGTCCCAGGTGTCGGTCCAGAGCAATGCGAAGGTCACGCCGGTGTGTGCTATGTATCCCTGAGCGTCCTCGAAAGTGCCCAAACCCCCTACTCCTATCACTCTCAGTCGGTGGGCGTTGTCACGAGCGAACTGCTCGAAGGCCGGGCCTTCCGTCCGGCATGTCTCTCACAAAGGAGACCAGAACCAGAACAGGAGCGGTTTGTCCCCTTTCGCCACCGATCGGAGATTAACGGTTTCGCCCGTATGAACGTCGATCATGTCGTAGTCGAGCAGGTCCTCCGCCGGGGTGAACGCCACGGTCGATTGTTCCTCAGGTATCGAGACGGAGGTTGTGGTGGGTGGGGCAGCGCTTGTGGTGGGATTCTCCTCGTTAACGGAAGTTGCGGGTTCGTCGGGTGTGGCTTCCGAAGTATGGGTCTCAAGGGTGGTGGTCGCCGAAGATTCCACCGTTTCGATGGTTGAAGTGACAGCAGGCGTCATCGTTGTCGAGGTCCGGGGAGGCTCCTTATCCGGCGGTGGGATAACCCTGGTTGTCGTAGGAGCGGCGCCGGTAGGGGTGGTTGTCAGGTTGATGGTGGTCGTACCGACAGTGCCGGGCGTAGCTGTCTCAACGACTGCCGGAACGTCGGAGATGCCGGATACAGGTGTTATCGAAGGCCCGGTGCTTATCTGGTCACCATTTCCCCCGCAGGCCGCGGCGAGCATCCATACAGCAGCCCCGACGATCAGCAGCCGACGAGTCGAGATTCTACCGGAGCAGAGGTACCGGGATAGGGTGCGCATTCTCGGGGTAACCATACCTTTGCTCGCCGATAGCGGTCAGTCCATGACAGGGAAGCACCAAGTCCGTCGGTTGGCAATCCCAATGGGGGAGGGCCGGACTAGGTTTCCATCATGCGACCTGTACTTACCTCCGACCAGTCCCGCCGCCAGGATGCGATAGCCGATGCCCATCCCCGTGTCTTGTTGGAGCGGGCAGGCTTGTCGGTGGCGTTGCAGGCCGTGTCGCTGGGGGCCGTCTACGGGCGGACGGCGGCTGTCTTGGCCGGTCCCGGCAACAACGGCGGGGACGGCTACGTGGCCGCCCGTTACCTGGCCGGGCGGGGAGTGTCGGTCGATGCCTACCCGCTGGTGGCGCCAAGGACCGACCCCGCCCGTTGGTCTCTTCGGTTGGCCCGACGGGCAGGCGTGATGGTGCGGGCGTGGGACGACCCTCGGCCCGCCGATCTGGTGATCGACGCCCTTTTCGGCGCCGGGTTCCGAGGGAAGGTTCCCGAAGTGGCGGCGTGGCGAGCGGTCCCGGCGTGTTTGGCGGTGGACGTACCTTCGGGACTGGATGCAACCACCGGCGCGGTTGCGGACGGCCTGCTCCCGGCTGACATGACCGTCACCTTCCACGGGTATCGGGTGGGTCACCTGATCGGGTCGGGGCCGGATGTGTGCGGGAAGGTCATCGTCGCGGACATCGGGTTGCCGGATGTGGAACCGGAGATGTGGCTATGTGAGGAAACCGATGCACCGCTACCGGTACGACGTCGCACGGGGCACAAGTGGTCGGCAGGTTCGGTACTGGTCTTGGGAGGGTCCGACGGTCTTGACGGCGCCGCCACGCTCACCGCTCGGGCCGCGTTACGGTCCGGGGCGGGTGCGGTGATGATCGCCTGCCCTCCCACGGTCGAGGAGAAGGTGAGGGCGCCTGAGATCATGACCAGGGCGATCGGTGACAGCCGCATGTTGTCGTCCGCCGACCTGGCGCAGGTTCTGGAACTTGCTTCCCGGTTTGACGTTGTGATTGTCGGGCCGGGATTGGGTGTCCACCGAGACCTGCGGGCGTTTGTTACCGGGTTCCTGCGGTCGCATGACGGACCGGTAGTGGCGGACGCCGACGCTTTGAACGCCCTTGACGGGCCGAAGGATCTGCTGAGAGAAGGGCAGACTGTGATCACCCCCCATTCCGGGGAGTTCCTTCGCCTTACCGGTCGTAACGCTTCCTACCGTGAAGCCGTCAAGTTGGCGGAACGCGCCGGAGCAACGGTTCTGCTCAAGGGTTCCCCCACCTTCGTCATGGGCAAGCGGCGTTGGGTGGTCAACTCCGGAGGCCCCGAACTGTCCACCATCGGGACAGGTGACGTGCTGGCCGGAATGATCGGGGCGTTCCGGGCCTCCGGCCTGGACATCGAATCAGCCGCCCGGTCAGGGGCCTACTGGCACGGTCGGTCGGGCGCGGAGCTTCAGCGACACCGCACCGTTACCGCCGATCAGCTGGTGGACCATATCGGGATAACCACCAGACGGTGATCCTGTACATGAGGGTTAACCCTGATCCACTCTTCATGCTTCCGTCATGACGACCTGGGAAAGGCCAGGTCAAGTCCCTGGCGGCCTTGCAATCGACCGGGAGCGTTGTCGATGGGAATACTCAGTTGCTGCTTCTCTACCCGGACCCCGGGCCGTCATAGTTCCGAAGGATGAAATCCGCCATCAACGGTACAGCAAACGAATATTTTCCGAATTGATGCCTATAGATCAGCCCACGACCCGTAAGCGTCAACAGCATCTGCCCGGCGTGGCTTGACGAGAAGCCCTTATCCAAGAGGACCTTCGTTTTTTCCACAAGCTCCGCAATTGTGAACACTCCGCTCGTGCCATGTTGAACATCCTGGATAGCTGCTATACCTACTAACCACCCCTTGGAACTAACCATCTAGTCCTGACAGCGGTCGGCCGTTACCCGTACCATCTGGCAGGCTGGCTATAGCAGTGGGGCCAACGGCGTAAAGAAAGGGACCCCGTGCGTTCCGGGGTCCCGTCGCCACGGTTCGGCTGTATTCGGCTTCTTCCTACTAGCCGGACCGGCAGGCATTCCCCATGTTAGGCATAAGGTCGCACCAGACGTAGACCGGATACGGGCCGAACCGCACCCGGCAAAACACCCCCACAGGTCACCAACCCGACCAATGAACCACACCGACCCCCTCACAGCACCCCAACCCCCTAAACGACCTGAACACCCCCCACCAGCAACCTCCCATGCAGAATCCACGGCTAACTAAGCCTGAATCCACCGATGGCCTTCCTCTGGGTGGCCGGGTAGTGTGGTTACG
>CAZEZF010000030.1:0-30858 GCA_964516495.1 uncultured Acidimicrobiia bacterium
ATGGACTCCGTCCCGGGGTTCGAGGGCTTCGAGCAGGTTTTCGATGGGCACGACCTCACGGTTCAGCCGACTACCGATAACCAGATTGGCGGAACGGCGTTCCGCCAGACGATCAAGTTGCCAGAAACCGAGAACCGCACATCCGACGCTGACGACTGCGATCACGATCGACAGGACGATCCATCGGGGTTGAACCGGAAACCTCATCCCATACCTGTTCGCTTTCTCAAGATGCATCTTCGGGCGTATGTCACAACGGCGAAGCCCATGCCTGCCGCCCCCGATCCGGTGGTCCGCCGAGGACGGCAGGCATCGGGGGTTCAGGCGGCTTCTGGCAACGAACCGATCTTAACGGTGGTCGCCACCACCTCCACCCGGCTATGGCGCCCCTCGGCATCCGTCCAGAACCGCCGGTGTACCTGGCCGAAAACCTCTACGTAGGCGCCGCGTGGCGCTCTCACGATTTCGGGATCGGGCTCCCAGACCGTGACCGGCAGGACATCGGTTCGGCTAGGACTCTTGAGACGAACCGTCACCAGCAACCGCGCCAGAGAGGCGCCTGAACCGAATGTGCGATGCTCGGGGGCGGTGACGAGCTTCCCGCGTAGCAGAACCTCGTTTCGATCCGGCTCGGCCACATTCGTAGTGGTGACTGTGTCATGGTTCTTGGCCATCATAAGCTCCTTACTTACAGGCGATACAGTACTGTTACCCAATATAAGGAGAGGCAGGGACACTTTATCGTGTGGTTATGGAGAGACCTTGCTCATTTATTTAACCCCAATTCTTCATCCCCATACACACCGACCTCGAAAAGGCCGCGTCAAGCCCGTCAAGCGGCCATACTCCCAGGTCAGAGAGTTCTGTGCATCTCTCTCGGTTACCCATTCAAACCCCTGCATGAAAAATCGGGGTTATACGGTCCTACAACTCAACCCGGATGGGCGCCGAACACAGCCCCACCCCTGTCGGTATCCGTAAGACTCGCCATTCCTACGATACAGTCGGAGATCACGGCTCGCTCGCCGGTTTACTCGAGGGAGGCGACGGCGCCCCTACCGACTACCAAGGCATCCATCCGTCGCTAACCGCTACAGACCATGGGAAACAGTCCGTGGTTCGCACCGGTCGTATCGGAAACACTCCACGACATGATCATTGACGAGACCGGCCGACTGCATCAAGGCGTAACAGATCGTCGGCCCTACGAATGAGCATCCGTATTCCTTGAGCCCTTTGCTCATGGCCCATGACTCATCTGTATGAGGCGGGATTTCCGAGAGCCGTGTGAACGCGTTGCGACGTTGCGTTCCTCCCACAAAACCCCACAGGAACCTGTCCAGCGACCCCCGCTCCTTCTGAATCCGGAGGACAGCCCGGGCGTTGGAGATGGCAGACCGGATCTTGGCTCGGTTTCTGATGATGCGCACGTCCGATACGAGGCGATCCCGATCAGCGTCGCCGTAGGAGGCAACCCGGGCGATCTCGAACCCTTCGAAGGCGGCGCGGTAACCGAGGCGACGGTGCAACACGGTACGCCATGAAAGACCGGCCTGGGCGCCTTCGAGAACCAGCAACTCGAAGAGTGAACGGTCATCGTGGAGGGGTCTTCCCCACTCGTTGTCATGGTAGCTCTGCATGAGCGGGTCGTCTCCCGCCCACTCACACCTGGAAAATCCTTCGATCATCGACCCTGATGGTAGACCTACGTCCTCCACGGGTGGACGACGCGAGGTTCGGGGAAGAACCGGTTGGTATGATCGCCGGGTTTCAGAACCGTTCCGACCGCAGCCGGATCATCCGAACTAACCGCCACCCTTCCCCGTCGGGATGTCCGACAACAGGCTCGCCAGTCCCGGAAGATCCGGATCGGCTTTCCTGATCGAAGCGGTGAGCTTTCTTGCTGTGGCCACCTCGTCCAGAGCAAGGGCCGCGCGGGCTGCCACAAACCAGATCCGCAGTTCATAGTCACGCGGATCACGGGAAAGCCGGGTGGGGCCGGTAACCTTCCAAGCGTCGTCGGGACGACCTTGATCCAGTAGATAGGACCCGTAGACGACTCGCGCCTCGGCTTCGGTAGGCCGGTTGCCACCCAACTCCAGGAAACGTACCCAAGTCTTTTCCACATCGGCGCCTCGCCCCAAGGCGCGCAAGGAATCCATCTCCATCGGCATATAGGTGGTGTCGCCGACAAGCCTCCGGTACGCTCTCAATTCGGCCAGGGACTCCTGCCACCGCTCCAATCGATAGCCGCTGAGTCCCAGTAACTCCCTTACGGCAGGGGACCGCGGGCTGAGCTGCTTGGCCTTCAGCAGTTCGTGGCGCGCCGCGCCGTAGTCTTCCTTTCCGAAGGACTTGACAGCTTTGGCAAGTACCTGCAGGGTGGCCGCCTGGCGATCCTTACGAGTCAACCTGCGGATCTCGTCCTTCATCCAACGCGGCAGATTGTCCGGTCCCACTCCGGCATGCGGGGCCTTGCGATCTGGTTTTCTCGTTACGTCCGAACGTGAATCAGATCGGGCTCGGCGACCCGGTTTGTTCCCGCCTCGTACCGGTTTCGAATCAAAACGCCCCTTCATTCGAGGTCCCGACCGTGGTCCTTTCCGGCGGGGTCCCCCACCGGGAGAGCGCCCTGGTTCTCCTCGGTGGGTTCGAACAGGGCGCTTGGACTTTCCCGGACTAGATGGCCGTCTGGATGGCGCGGGCCTACCTCGGGGCGAACCCTTCCCGGAGGTAGGTGGTGCGCTTGATGAGCGGCCACGTCGCTTCCGCCCCGAATGATTCCTCTGGTCTCGTGCCATCAGCCGGACTCCCTCGGCTAGCTTCCGGGATGCTCATCCGGCGCCGCCCACTATGGAGAGACGGTGACAAGACTCCATGTTCAAGAGTACCGGCAGGACCTCGTTCAGCGAGATTTCCTTCCGGGCCCCGATGTGGTGTGAGATGCCTGCTGATCGGGTTCCTCATCATCGGCAATGCCCACCGCCTCTAAGACCTTAGCCTGCAGTTGCATCGCCAACCCGGGATTCTCCCTTAGAAAACGCTTCGCTTTTTCACGCCCCTGACCGAGTTGATCGGTCTCGAAGGAATACCAGGCCCCACTCTTCTTAACGATGTTGGCGCTGACGGCCACATCGAGCAGGCTGCCTTCCCGTGAGATCCCCTGTCCGAACATGATATCGAACTCGGCCATCCGGAAGGGGGGCGCCAACTTGTTCTTGACCACCTTCACCCGAACCCGGTTACCGATCTGGTCCTTACCATCCTTGATCGTTTCGATGCGGCGGATATCCAGGCGCACGCTGGAGTAGAACTTCAGGGCCCTTCCACCCGGCGTAACCTCAGGCGATCCGAACATCACACCGATCTTCTCCCGCAACTGGTTGATGAAGAGGGCCGTGGTCTTGGACCGGTTGATGCTGGCGGTCAGTTTGCGGAGCGCTTGAGACATCAACCTCGCCTGGAGACCGACATGGGTGTCGCCCATCTCTCCTTCGATCTCTGCTCGAGGAACCAAAGCCGCCACCGAATCAACCACCACCACATCGAGAGCGCTCGACCTGATGAGCATATCGGTAATCTCCAGCGCTTGTTCTCCGGTATCGGGCTGGGAGATAAGCAACTCGTCTATGTCTACCCCTACAGCCTTCGCGTAGATGGGATCCAAAGCATGCTCCGCATCAACAAATGCGGCTATTCCCCCATTGCGTTGCGCCTCCGCCACCACATGCAAGGCCAGAGTGGTCTTGCCGCTCGATTCGGGTCCGTACACCTCAACGATGCGACCTCTCGGCACTCCCCCGATACCCAACGCCAGATCAAGCGCCAGCGCCCCGGTTGAGATATGCTCGATCCTCTGGTGAGGGCTGGCCCCCAACCTCATGATGGACCCCTTACCGAATTGCCTTTCGATCTGCGCCATGGCCGTATCGAGCGCCTGCCGGCGTTTCTTCATGCTCGCTCCTTCATATTGTCGAGCCGGTGAGCTCGTTCCTGTGTTCCTTGATCAACAAGATACGAATCGGCTGTGACAGAAACCGTCGACTCCTTCCAACCGGTACGCTCTCAGGCGAATTTTTCTTTTTCCCGAAGCAAAAATGGCATTACACCCGATTGCCATCCGGTTACATCCATGTTATCCAAGAATCACTATCCGGAAGGTTAATCGAACATCCGTTCGATTAACAGCATTTACACAAAGTGATCCAGGAAAAACACCGGGTCCGAACGTTGCCGGGGTGGCCGCAGGAGAAAGGTACGGCGGTGAGATTCGGTTGCCTCTATCTACCGGAATCCCCCAGCGGGAACCTTTCCCGAACGTCGTATACGACGGCCCGACCCCCGGTCCTACTCTGATAGAGGACAACCTCATTCACCGGAACACGGATCCGTACCACTCCCCTGCTCGCATGTCGACGCAGGTCGCGCGGGGGACGGATCCTGGCAAGGGTAAGGTGGGCCTTGAAGGGGCGATCCTCGTAACCGAACCCGGCCGCCGCAACAGCCTCCTCCACCATTCCCGCCAGGTCGGCCACCTTTCCACGATCCTCTTCGATTGCCGCCCACCCCACCGTGGCTTTTCGCAGCTTCGGGAATCCACCCAACCCACCGATCCGGAACGAGAACGGATCCCCCAGTTCGGCAGCGTCAAGCTCGGACATCAGACGCTCGACACCGACCACGGAAGCCGGACCTACGAATCGCAACGTTACATGCAGGTTCGACGGCGGAACGGCCCGACCGGGCAGGTCCAGTTCTTGACGCCAGTCGTCGATCGCCGACCTCACCAGCGCCGGTAGTGGGATAGCTACGAAGTACCTCGCCAGGCGCCTACCCCTTATCCGTCCACCACTCATCGATGATGGCCAGCCTGGTCATCTGGAGGGCGGTGGTCGTGGTGTAGGCGCGCACCCGTTCACGATCACCGGGCATTCTCAGGGACCTGCAACGCGTGCCGCCCGGGGTCCGGATCGCTACGAATATCGTACCGGGTGGATGATCCAGAGGTTCGGGACCCGCTACTCCGGTGAGAGCGGTCACCACGTCAGCCTCCAGGACGCCTGCCGCGAGATCGGCCATGGCAGTGGCGGTCTCGGCGCTCACCACCCCGTAGGTGTCGATCACGTCCCGCCCTATCCCGAGCAGGCTCCGCTTGAGGTCGGTGGCGTAGGTAACCAAGCCACCTCGGAAAACCTGCGAGGATCCGGGTAAGAGGCTCAGGCGGGCCGCCAGCATCCCCGCCGTTACCGACTCGGCGGTACCGATGGTCCAGCCTCGTTCCTTGAGTTCGTCGAGGACGATCTGTTCGAGGGTCTGGTCATCATAGGCGAACACCGAAGAACCCAGCCGGTCCGCCACGCTCCGCTCAAGCGGTTCGATCATCGCACGGGCCTCCGCCGCTGAACCGGCCTTGGCGGTCAGGCGTACCTTGACTTCTCCCGCCGTGGCGAGAAAGGCCATGGAGGGATTCACGGCTGTCCGGAACAGGTCATCGAGCCGATCGGCCACTAACGATTCCCCTAGACCCCAGGTACGCAGAACCCTGCTGACAAGAACCCGGTCATCCCCTGTACCTCGACGTAGACGGGGTACTACATGATCCTCAAGCATCTGTTGGAGCTCGGCCGGAACCCCCGGCAACGCGAAGATCAGCGCGCCCCGGTGATCAAGGAAAAGACCGGGTGCGGTACCCCGAGGATTATCCAGCTGCTCGGCGCCTTCAGGGTACTGCGCCTGGCAGAGATTGCTTTCCGGAAACTCTCTACCCAACCTGTCCCAGAAGGATCTCAGTTTTTGGGCGTGTCGCTCACTGAACAGCATGTTCCTTCCGGTAGCGACACACAGGGCTTCCCGGGTTATGTCATCCTGGGTAGGTCCCAGACCACCGGTGATGATCACCGCGTCGGACCTGTCCACGGCCATCCGGATGGTGTCCACCATACGTTCGTGGTTGTCCCCGACCACCACCTGGTAGTGGGTGTCCAACCCTAACTCCGCCAGCCGTTCGCCCAGGTAGGCGGCGTTGGTATTCACGATCTGGCCGAGCAGCAACTCGGTACCGACCGCCACCACTTCTACTATCAGGCGCCACCCCCCTCGTACAGGGTGGCGGGGTCACCGACCGGCGCCAACGAGCGGGCCGCCAGATCCGTCTCATAACTCCCGGTTACCTCCACCTTCGTCCATGTTCCCGGTGAACCCTGGTCCAGGCAGATCAGGCCGTCTATGTCGGGGGCTTCTCGATATGATCTGCCGACCGGTATGCCGTCCTCCACCTGGTCGATCAGGACATCGAACTCCTTGCCGACCTGCTCGGAGTTGCGGAGGGCGGTTATCTCGTCTTGAATCCTGCTGAGTTCCCTGACCCGCTCGGCGATTTCACCGTCACCGATTCGCCCGGCCAGGTCGAAAGCGCTCGTTCCGTCCTCCGGGGAATACGGAAAGAACCCGGCCCAGTCAAGTTGGGCAGCCGAAAGGAAGTCCGCCAACTCGTCCACATCCTCGTCGGATTCTCCCGGATACCCGACAATGAAAGAGGATCGGAGGGCCGCCTCCGGATCAGCCCGGCGTATCCGATCTATAAGGCGCAGATGGCTGGATGTACTGCCCGGTCTCCGCATGGAGCGCAACAGGGTCCGGGAGGCGTGCTGGAGACTCAGATCGAAATAGGGAGCCAGTATGGGATTCGACGCAATCTCCTCGATGAGTGCGGGCCGTATCTCGGTTGGGTAGAGGTAGAGAAGCCGTAACCTGACCAGCCCCTCCACATCCGACACGAAGCGCAGCAGGTCCACAATCGTCTCGTCCCTCCTCATCCCGATATCCCGACCGTAGGCGGCCAGGTCCTGGGCGACCAGGATCACCTCCGACACACCGCCCGCGGCGAGGCGGGCGATCTCCTCACGAATGTCGGTCGGACGGCGGGACCGTTGTTTCCCTCTGATGAGCGGGATGGCGCAGAAGGCGCAGGTCTTGTCGCAACCTTCCGCTACCTTGACGTAGGCATACGGCAGGTCGGGCGTCGGACGATCGACCAGATGCAGCAGATCCATGGATGGTGGCCGGGGACCGAGACGGACGGGAACCCAGTCGGTCAAGGAGTCGAGCACCCCGACCAGATCACCGTACCGATCGAGACCCACCACCGCGTCGACCCCGTCCAGAGAATCCTCCAGTTCCGCGCCGTAGCGTTGGGCCATGCATCCGATCACGACCAACCGACTGTCGTCGGACTTGGAATGTTCGACCTCGAGGATCGTGTCGACCGACTCCCGGCGGGCCGCTTCCACGAAGGCGCAGGTGTTGACCATTACCACGTCCGCGTCGTCCCCAGACCCTACCGTCCGGTAACCGGCCTGGGTGAGTAGGGCGGTGATCTTTTCCGAATCGACCTGGTTCTTAGAACATCCCAGGGTCGTAATGTGAACCGACGGCGCGGAGGGAGAGCTCATGTAGGCCAGTCTATCGAGAGAATCAACCGGACCGTTCTACCCATGATCCGCACATGGACCTGAGTGGGATATCGGTATTACGGCCGTCTGCAAGCCGATCATACAGGCGGGATCGGTGTCCCATCGTCCGCCTCCTCATGCGCCGGATCCTCGTCGTCGGAATCCGAACAGGAGTCGGTCCGGGTACAGGGATGGACCTCCACAATCATTTGTCTGGGCACGTAACGAACCGTCCACGTCTGGGGCGATACGTTCCCTAGCTGTTCAATCGTACGGGTGACTTTCACCGACCAACCAACCTGAGCCGTCTGGATCACCCTTCGCTCGTCGACCCCGAGAGAATCGTCCGTGAGTATGCGCGGCGCGGGAGCAGAACGCCAGGCGTAACGCTCGGACACCGATGCGCTCACGATGCGCGCCCCGTTCCCTCCCTCGGAAACCGCCGTCACCTTCCCCTCTCCCTTCTCCCACTCCCCGATCACAGCCCGGCCGTCGTTGTCACCGTAGAACTCGATCGTCAGCGAGGTGGGGGTGTAGTCGGCCACGATCAGGACATGGTGGGGGGTGTCATTACGGAATACCAGGTCTATGTCCGGCCAGTTGATGGTCGCTTCGATACCTTCGGGATAGCGAGGGAAGTAGATGCTGTGGGGTCGATGGAAGACCGATTCATACCCTCCCCAGAACACAGCGTTATAGAATGTGGTGGCCGCCTGGCTCACACCGCCGCCGACCGTATTGATCAGCCTCCCGTTGATAAGGGTGCCCGCAGCGCGGAATCCGTCCGCCCAGGTTCGTTTCCCTATATGTTTGTTGAGGCTGAACCGCTCCTGCGGGGCAACCACCGCGCCGGTCAGTTTGTCCGCAAACCGATGGATGTTGACGACCCTGTCCCGACAGCATGGGTAGTAGGTGGTGAATCGCGACACCAGGTGACCGATGGAATGGGTCTTGACCGCTTCGCTGTATCGGGCTGGGGGGACCAGACGCAACACCCTGGCGAGGAATGTCGCCATCTGACCCCGGGTTACCGGTGCGTTCGGGCAATAACGGTCCGGATCGGTGGAACACCCTCCGGTTACTCCTGCGGCCGCCAGAGCTTCGATATTCTCCGCATGAACGTCTCCGGCGGTGTCGACAAAGACGGAACCACCAGATGAAGGGATGTCGAATGCCCGGACCAGGAAACTCGCCATCTGTCCACGAGTCACCACCTTATACGGGCAATAGAGGGTCGAGTCCTCGTCACAACCCAACGTTATCCCTTGGTCTGTGAGGTGGTTCACATGGCCGGACCACCACGAGTTCCGGACGTCGGAAAACGTCTCGCTCTCTCCGGTATCAGGCTCATCGAGACCGAGAGCCCGGTAGATCCATACCGCCATCACCCATCGGTTCATGAGACCGTCAGGACAGAAGCGGCCCTCATCGCACTCGGTACCATCCAGGATGCCTGCATGGTCGAGAATCGTGACCGCAGGAGTGTGAAAACCGGCCCTTCCGATATCCCAGAATCCTTGTGACGCGCCCGCCGGCGGACCGTACTGCAAGGACGCTATAAGGATCGTCAGGGCAGCCAGAAAGGGACCAGACCTAAGCCCAGGTACTACCCAAGTCTGTCGATTACTATCCACTGCCTTATAATCCTACCCTAGACTAACGATTACCAGAAAAGGGTAGGATCTGAAACGCTCATACCTTGCCGCCGGCGATTCACACCTCAGGGAAGATGTATCGCCTCAGTACGTTGAGCCGCTCGTCGAACCCGTCCGGGTGCAGATACCACAGCGTGGCCGCCACCGTGGAGAGCATCGGGTTGCCGTCCTGGGGTGTAAAGCAGAAACCGATCAGGCGATTACCGCCACGGACCGTCAGCGTCTCGACCGGGACCACGGTCTGGCTGAGGATACGCCCGTAGTAACCATGGTCTCGACCGAAGGAGAATATCTGGTTGGCGGACCGCTTGTAGGTTATCGCCACCCTGGGGTTGGCTTCCAACCTCTCCTGAGCCTCGGCGACGGTTATCTCTCTGTCCAGAACTATCTCGAAGTGGAGAGCATGCATGTACTGACTGTTTACCTTGAGCGCCGATGAGAACAGGTTTAGTTCATGACCGATGGTTTGAAACAGGTGATTGGCGTCTTTCGCATGGTGAGTACCGAACCGCCCTTTCGGATGGGTCCCGACTTCAGGGGCAGGGATGAACTTACCGGATTGGCTGATATCATTTGCCCGCCTTATACACAGGAAGCTCCCCTCGACTATGTGGTTCGTGCCGTCTTGATCGAATCCGAGAGTCTTGAGAAGTACTGCGATGTTGTGGGTGTTGCATGAAACGATGTGAAGGAAGCGGTCTTCCCCCCGAACCAAAGCCTCGTCGTTGATCCCGCGGGCGTACATCTTCCCGAACCCGAACTCCGATCCCTGGGCCAGGAAACCGCGTACATCCGAAGCCTGCCGGTAGTACTTTTCCTTGTTGGCGTTGCCCGCCGGCGTACAGTCGACCACGACGTCGGCTCTTTCGATAGCCTCCCAAGCCTCGAACTTGGGAGCATGTCCCAGTTCTTCGAAACCTGCCAGCCTTTCCGCATCCACCGAGAGTCGAGCGCCTCGTCGCACCAGATCGTTGACCTTCCCCCGCTCCAGCAGGAGGGGGGTACGTTTGTGGAAGGTGACCTCATCGATCCCGAAGGCTTCCCGGTTGTCAGCCATTAGCCCGATAAGCGGCTCCCCGATGGTTCCCGTCCCGACGATGTGTACAATTCCGGCCATTCTGAGATTCACCTCCCTAGAAGCGTTTGACACCCTGCACCGTGACGATAGCCGACCGCGGCGACGGGTAAAGGTAACCGCGATGAGGCAGGGACCGCCTCGCCTCCGGCCGGCGGTCACACGGACCCTTGAGGACGCCGGACCTCGGCGGAGATTCCCGTGTCGGCGTCATCGATCCGTCAAGCGAGATCCTGAGTGAGCCATACACCCGAGGTCAAGCCGTCCATCGGCCTGTTAACGAGACGCGAACGAACCGCCGCATTGCATGTCATCAATACGGCGGCGGCGTGGTACCGGGAGTTATTGGAGGGTGAGGAACATCAGCCGACCGAGATGGACAAGACCGCCTGGGATGCCGAATCGCAACGTATGGAGTGGTGGGGCGCGTATGTCGACGGACTACTCGTCGGGGTGATGGGGTGTGAGCCGGTAGATGGCGCCGTGCTCATGCGCCATGCCTACGTTCTCCCGGAACATCAACGCAAAGGCATCGGCTCCAAGCTGCTGGCCCACTTGGAAGGTACCCTTACAACCCCGGTTCGGATCGTGATCGGGACATACGCCGCCAATTACAAGGCCCGCGGCCAACTCGAGAAGGCGGGATACTCATTGTCGGCCGATTCGGAATCGGTCCTGAGAAGGTACTTTGTTATTCCCGAGGATCGCCTGCGGAACTCCGTCGTCTACGAGAAGAACCTCACCGGCTGAGTTCCTCCGGGAGCAGCCGGAAACGCCCGCTCGAAGAGGAACCTCTTACCCTCGGCTCAGTCAGCCAGAAAGAGTGCGGGCTCCTCAAGGTTCTCGACCAACATCCCCATGAAACGCTGACCCGATCCTCCGTCGATTACCCGGTGGTCGAGAGCGAGAGATAAAGGCATCATCGTCCTGATGACCATCTTCCCATTCCTGGCAACAGGCGTATCGGCCGCTTTGCCCGTGGCCAGGATGGCGGTGGTCCCGTAAGGGATTATCGGCGTTCCCCGGCCCCCACCAAGAGCCCCGAAGTTGGACAGGGTGAAGCCGGCGCCGGTCAGTTCACTCGTCTCCAACTTGCGGGCCTTACCCCGCACTCCGAGATCGGCGATCGAATCGGCGAGGGCCCTCAACCCGAGGGCGCCTGCGTCTCGGATCACCGGAACCAGCAGGCCGTCGCTGGTATCCACGGCTATCCCCACATCGAGTACCCGATGCAGCACCAGTTCGTCGCCGTCCAGGGTGGCGTTGAACTCCCGGAACCGCGCCAGGACGGGCACGAGCGCCTTGACGATCATTGCTTCCATGGGAATCGCTCGTCCGTGGCGGACCGCCAGGGCTCGCCGGGCCTCCAGCAGGCGGGAGGCATCGACATCATGGAAGATCGTTACGTGCGGGATCTCCCGCCATGACCTGCTCATGTGATCGGAAATGGTACGACGCAACATCGACATCCGGACTCGTTCCTCCGCCCCCGTGTCTGTCGATTGCCGCTCCGCCGAAGATACCGCCGCCAGCACATCCTCTCTGGTGATCCGTCCGCCCGGACCGCTACCGTCAACGGTGGACAGATCGACTCCGCGCTCCCGAGCCAACTTACGGATCACCGGCAGAGCGCGACCTCGACCCCGTCCGGATGATCGCTTCCCGCCTGCAACGGAAGGGGCCTCGGATTCGCTCCGCTCTTCGTCGCCCTCGCCCTGCCAGGTCTCTCCCGGATGACCGATCACCGCCAGAACGGATCCGACCTCAAGAGTGGAACCTTCGCCGGCGCCATGGTGGATAACAACGCCGGCGGCGGGAGAGGGCAACGCGACCACCGCTTTGGCTGTTTCGACCTCGACGAGGACCTCATCTCGTTCGATCGGACTCCCCGGAGGGACGAGCCACCGGACGATGTCCGCCTCGACCAGGCCCTCTCCTATATCGGGAAGAAGAAATACGTAAGCCATCAGCCCTCCATAATAGGCGGTCTCGATGTTCGACCGGACGGCCGCGTCAGACCGGGTTCTCCAACTCCTCGATCGTCACCAGCACCTCACGGGCCTTCGA
Source organism: uncultured Acidimicrobiia bacterium (assembly GCA_964516495.1). Lineage (GTDB taxonomy): Bacteria > Actinomycetota > Acidimicrobiia > Spongiisociales > Spongiisociaceae > JAPPFW01. Next base: position 12,249 of record CAZEZF010000030.1, read on the forward strand.
GCCCTCGGAGGGACCGACGATCCCTTTCTGCTCGAGTATGTCCATGATGCGCCCGGCTCTGGCGAAACCGATCCGTAGCCGTCGCTGAAGCATCGATGTCGATCCCAGCTGTGACCTGACTACCAGTTCGGTAGCCTTCTTGACGAGCTCCGTATCCTGGTCGTCCACTTCGTCGGCGCCGGCCCGGCGTTCTACCGCCACCTCCTCGTAGATACGACGGTATTCGACCTCCTTCTGGGCCTTTACCCAGTCGACCACCGACGAGACCTCCGCCTCGCTGACCCATGCTCCCTGAACCCGTTTGGCGCGTGGTTCCAGGGCCGTTACCACCAACATATCGCCCATGCCCACCAGCTTTTCGGCGCCGATCGAATCGATGATCACCCGAGAATCTGTCTGGGAGGCAACCGAGAATGCAAGGCGACTCGGCACGTTCGCCTTTATCACGCCGGTTATAACGTTGACCGAGGGACGCTGGGTAGCGATCACCAGATGTATGCCGACCGCCCGGGCCATCTGCGCGATGCGTACTATGGCGCTCTCCACCGCTCGTCCCGCCACCATCATCAGATCGTTCAACTCATCGATCAGGACCACAAGGTACGGGAACCGGTCGAAACGGTCGTCGGTCAACCGGCCGTCTGCAAGCCTCTGGCGATAGCTGTCGATATCACGAACTCCCGCCTCTGCCAGCAGGTCGTAGCGGCGGTCCATCTCAGACACCGCCCACTCAAGGGCTTCCAGAGCCTTCTTCGGTTTCGATATGACCTGGGTAAGGAGATGGGGAACCCCGTTGTACTGGCCGAGTTCGACTCGCTTAGGGTCGACCATTATCAACCGGACGTCTTGAGGATCGGCGCGCATCAGCAGGCTGGTGACGATCGAGTTGATGCAGGACGACTTGCCTGCCCCGGTGGCGCCGGCTATCAGAACGTGCGGCAGTTCCGCCAGGGTGAGAAGAACCGGACTACCGGATATGTCCTCGCCCAACCCCACTACCAGAGGATGGCGCAACCGGGCCGCGTCGGGCGAAGATAGGACATCTCCCAGGGTCACCAGACGACGTACCCGATTGGGAACCTCGACGCCGATCGCCGACCGACCCGGGATCGGCGCCAGCAGCCTCACATCGGGTGTAGCCAATGCATAGGCGATGTCTCCGGACAGGTTGGTAACCCGCGCCACCTTGACACCTGGTTCTAATTCGATCTCGAAACGGGTCACCGTCGGACCCGGAACGATGTTGGTTATGCGAGCGTTCACATCATGGTCACGCAGAGTGTTGTCGAGTTGGCGGGCTGTGGCCTCAAGTCCTTCCCGACTCTGGCTCTCCTTGCCCCCGCGCTCGAGCAGCGAAAGGGGCGGAAAGCTGTACCCGTCGCCCTCCATCGGCTCTTGAGCGGCATCTCCGTCAGAGTTCCGTGCAGGAGGCGCCGGTCTCGCGGGTAGCCGCACTACCGGGGCTATCCGACCCTCCGGTTCGGTATCGGACTCCTTCTTTTCTCGAGCGCCTTCCGGAGAACGACCGGACGGAGCGGAAGGCGCCTGAACCTTCGGAGGACGGCGGGCGACTCTACGAGGAGGCGAGTCGGGTCCCCGAGGCGACGCCTTGCGAGCGGTACGTCGATCGGCGGATCGCGCCACCCGCCTCGCCGCCAACCTCGCTCGAACGGTTCCCGCCCCGTAACGCGTCAGTTCACCGGCGGCGACCATCACCTCCCTTATCGACGCTCTCATCACGATCATGATCCCCAGTGCGGTGACGGTCGACACCACCAGGAACGCTCCCCAAAACCCGAGGAGGCGTTGGAGAGGAAACGCGACAAGTGATCCGATAGCGCCGCCTGCGCTCTGTACGACTTCTAAGTTGCCGGCCAGTCCGACACCACCCATGAGCAGGTGAAACAAACCCAACCCACCGGTCAACGACAGAGCGGCGCCGAAGAGGATCCGGCGGAAGTCATTACGGTAACGACCCAGCAGCAACATGCCGCCGATCCCGATGAACAGAACAGGGATGACATACACCCAGATTCCTACCGAGAAGCGTAGGACTCGCAACAACCACCGTCCGACCGGACCGGCGCCCCCGAAGAAAGCGATCACGGTCAACAAACCGGCCAGCGCAAGGAACATACCGATCAGGTCATGGGTTTGGCGACCGAACCCGAACCGTATTCGTTCCAGGAGGCCTTCCGTTGTAGAAGGCGCCGTTTCGGGTAATCCGGATTTCGATCCTGGCGTTGCCCTCCGCGCCGTCGGACGCGAACCGTTGCGACCGCGCGGCGACCGCCCGGAACCGACAGGAACCTTCGCCCGCGACGCACCGCCCGAGCTGCCTGCATGTACCTTTGACACCCGCCTCCGCCCCGCCGTCCCGCGGGTGGATGTCTTCTTGGCCATGTCGCAACCGAGCCTACACAACCCGGCGGCTGTACTCAACGACCCTAGCCTTGATTCTTCATGCCCCGGACACACCGAACCCGAAAAGGCCACGTCAAGCCCACCAAGCGGCTATCTTCCCAGGTCAGAGGGTTCATTTCATCTCTCTCGGCTACCCAATCAAACCCCTGCATGAAAAATCGGGGTTAAATGGATGTGGTTCTTGAGTTGATGTCAGCCCATGCGCTAAGCATGGTTAACAACCGTCAGAACTACCGGCCGCCTACCGGTCTCGGCTTTGATGACTCGGCGAGCGATCGGAAGGACGGCCTTGACCGTATCCTTACCGAATCGGCGGGGGTTCTGCTCGTAGGCTGCTTCGATAGCCGCGCCGACCTCGTCGAGGATCGCCGAGGGGTCTTCGGTAAATCCGTAACTGGTCAGTTGCGGAGCGGCGTACATGGACTTTGTGGACGGGTCGATCAGTAGGGAGACGACCACCACGCCGTCATCTCCCAGCTTGCCGCGTTCCCGCAACAAGGAGTCTTGGACCTCGCCCACATCCGAACCATCGACGTATACGAAACGGGCCGGAACCGAACGCCGTTCGACGATCGACCGGTCGCCGTCTAGGACTACCGCATCCCCGTCCTCCAAGACCAGAACCTCAGGTACCTCCATTTCCTTCCCGAGATCGGCGTGGGCGCTGAGATGTCGATACTCGCCGTGAACCGGAATCAGGGTGTTCGGACGTACTACGTTGAGGAATGTCTTCAGCTCTTCCGAGGTGGCGTGCCCGGATACATGAACCTCCGCGTTGCCGCCATGGAACACCCGAGCGCCGATTCGGGTGAGACCCGAGATCACCTTCGACACCGCGGTCTCGTTGCCGGGAACCGGCTTGGCCGAGATCAGAATGGTGTCGGTGGCGTCGAGTTTCACCCACCGGTGTCGCCTGGCGGCCATCAACGAGAGGGCTGAGAACGGCTCACCCTGCGATCCGGTGGTAACGACCATAACCTGGTCGTGGGGCATGGCCATGGCATCCGCAATGCTGAGCACCCGTTCATCGGGGAGATGGAGAACCCCGAGATCGGTTCCGATGCGAACGTTTCGCTCCATAGAACGTCCGATGAAGGTCAGGTACCGTCCTGCGGCCAAGCCTGCGTCGGCCAACTGCTGAACCCGGTGGATGTGGCTCGAGAAGCAGGTGCTGATAACCCGTCCGGGCGCCTGCTGGACTATGGATCTTATCGAGGGACCCAATGACTTCTCCGACGGGACCACCCCTTTACGCTCTGCGTTGGTGGAATCCGACAGCAGCAGGCGAACACCCCGTCGTCCCAATTCGGCGAAGGTCGGAAGGTCGGTGGGTCTGCCGTCTACCGGGGTCGGATCGAGTTTGAAATCCCCCGTATGGACTATCAGCCCTTCAGATGTTTCGAACACCACCCCGCTGCCATCGGGCACCGAGTGGGACACCGGCACCAAGCGGAATCTGAACGGACCCTTAACCACCAATTGCCCGTCCTCCAGCGGCCGGAAGTCCCTATCAACCCCCATTTCGTCCACTCGCCCGGCTGCTATCGCCAACGACAGGCGTGTCCCGTATACGGGGACCGGTACCTCATCGAGAAAATAGCCGAGACCGCCCATGTGGTCCTCGTGTCCATGGGTGAGAACTACACAGAGAATATCCTCACGCCTATCGACCAACCATCCCCAGTCGGGCAGCACCAGGTCCACCCCCCGCATATTCTCCTCAGGAAACATGAGTCCACAATCCAGGAGGGCGATACGTCCCTCGATCTCGATGGCGGCGCAGTTCCGACCGATCTCACCGAGACCGCCTAGAAAGGTGACTCGGACGCTCATAACCTCTGGGCCGCGCCGACCGCCCTGACGACCGCCTCTCTCGTCCGGGCGGATGCCGACATCAGCGGAAGCCTGGGCTCGCCCACCGATTCCCATAGGGCGTTGAGACCTGCCTTGGTCGGCATCGGGTTGGGTTCGAGGAAGCAGGCGTCGAAGAGAGGCGTCAGCCCGTCGTGCAGCCTCCGAGCCTCCGTGACGTCCCCTTGCCGGTGCGCTTCGATCATCCGTTTGATCTGCCGGCCACCGAAATGACCCGCCACCGAAACTACCCCGACACCGCCTAACTCAAGGATCGGCAACGTCGCCGCGTCGTCTCCCGAATAGATGAGGAAATCGTCAGGAAATAGCTCTCGCCCGGCTCTCGTATATATGAGATCGCCCACAGCGTCCTTGGTGGCGACGATGTTGGGATGCCGGGCTATTTCCGACAACGTCTCCGCTTCGATCAGACAAGCAGTTCGTCCGGGAATGTTGTAGACCATCAGAGGAAGGTCGACGGCATCCGCGATTGCGGTGAAATGGGCCAGCAATCCGGCCTGAGGCGGTTTCGAGTAATAAGGGGTGACCGCCATCAAGCCATCCACACCGACTTTGGCGGCCCGCCTCGAAAGCTCTATCGAGTGCCGGGTGTCATAGGTTCCTGTTCCGGCGATCACCACTCCTCGATCCCCGATCGCCTCCACGACCGCGGAATAGATAGCCAGCTTCTCCGTGTCGCTGAGGGTCGGTGACTCACCGGTCGTTCCGGTAACCACGACGCCGTCATGTCCGTTGTCGATCAGATGTACAGCGAGACGCGCCACTCTGTCATAGTGGACCGATCCATCCGGATGGAACGGGGTGATCATGGCGGTGAGCAATTCCCCGAAGGGGCCCATTCTGTCCTCCCCTCTTCGGTGTATTCGGGTTTACAGTCCGTAAAACGCGCCGACCTGGCCAAGTCTAGGCTAGGACCGGCAGGGCGCCTAAAGGACGAGAGACGGGTGGCCTCCATCCCTTGAACTCGGTGTTGTTCGCGACCGGCCGGCCGGACGTTTCTCAGTACCCTCCTCGCGGATAGTCCCTTTGCTCCAATCAAAGGCCCAGAATCGTTTCAAGACCGATGGTAACCGGGCGCTCCAGTGAAGCCACCCGCCTTAACGCCAGAATAATTCCCGGAACGAACGAGGAGGTATCGGTGCTGTCATGTCGTATGGTCAGGTACTCGCCGGTACCTCCCAGAACTACCTCTTGGTGGGCGACGAAACCATGGGCCCGGACCGAGTGGATCGCCACCCCCTCCACCACGGCGCCCAACGCCCCCGTAGCCATCTCCCGTCCCCGACTATGCGGTGTGATTCCCTTCTGTGTCCGGGCCGCTCCCATACGGGCGGCCGTGTTGAGCGCGGTGCCCGACGGCGCATCGAGTTTCTGTTCGTGGTGCATCTCGATGATCTCGGCCGACGGGAAGTGCGGCGCCGCCAACTCGGCAAGCCTCATCATAAGCACTGCTCCAACCGAAAAGTTGGGTACCAGCAGACACCTTCTCCGAGACCCCGCCCACTCTTGCCGAAGGGCGGCTATCCGCCGGCGGTCATATCCGGAGGTACCGATAACCACATGGGCGTCGAACGAACGCCAGCGAGCGACGTTGGCGGGCGCCGCGTCGGGGTTTGTGAACTCCAGAATCACATCACAACCTCGCAGGGCTTCCGGGTTACTCGAACATTCGTAACCCGACAGTTCCTCACCATCGTGTCCAGGAGCGTACAACCCCGCCGGCGCCAGGTCCGGTAGCGGAGACAATGCATCCAGGGCGAGTCGACCCATCCTTCCAGGCGCCCCGGAGATGCCGACCGATATCACCCCAGATACCCCTCGAACTCCTTACCGTCGAAGGGTCCCACCGCCCCTATCACCCGGGCGCCCCGAAGGGTCCGGGCTGCGTTATCGGCGATCGCCGGGAGGGTCATCTTCTCGATTCGCGCCAACCTTTCGTCAAGGGAAAGATGCGGAAGACCGAATATCTCATTGCGCCCCAGTCGGATCATCCGGGTGTTGGTGTCCTCCATGGCCAAGGCTAACGCTCCCCTCATGTGTCCCTTGGCGCGTTCGAGCTCCGTCTCCGTAACTCCGTCGGACACCAGCCTTTGCACCTCCTCGGTCAGAATCTCCATCACCGTATGGGCATTGGACGGAGTGGTTCCCACATAGATCCCCCAGGCGCCGCTCTCGGCAAACCGCATAGAGAAACTGTGGACCGCGTAAGCCAGACCTCGCTCCTCCCGAACCTTCTGGAAGAGGCGTGAGGACATGCCGCCGCCGAGTATGTGATGCATGACCCCGTCCGCCAACCGCTGGTCGTCGGTCCGTCTGATGGACTCGCCTCCGAAGACGAGATGTATCTGTTCGGTATCCCGATGAACCACTTGTATCCTGGAAGGAATAACAGGTTGTTCCAGGTCTCGGTCCGCGGCGCCCGCCTCCCAGTAACCGAAGCGCCTTTCGGCCAGATCCTTGACCCGGTCGTGCTCCACGTTGCCTGCAACAGCCAGAATCACCGTTCCCGATCCATAGCGGCGCCTCCAGTACCCCTTGATATCGTCTCGTTTCATGGAGGTGATGGACTCACGAGTGCCCAACACCGGCAAGCCCAACGGATGGCCGTCGAATACCGTGCGTATAAAGGCTTCCATGGCTACGTCTGAAGGATCGTCCTCGTTCATGTTGATCTCTTCGATGACTACCCGGCGTTCGGAATCTATCTCTTCGGGCCGGAAAGCCGGGCGTTGGAGCATCTCCGCCAGCAGCCGGAAACCGGTGGACAACTCGGTATCCAACATCCGAGCCCAGTAACAGGTGTACTCCTTGGATGTGAAGGCGTTGCTCTGCGCGCCTATCGCATCGAATGTTTCGGAGATCTCGCGAGCGGAAATCTCCTCCGTACCCTTGAAAAGCAGGTGCTCCAGGAAGTGGGCGGCGCCGGCTTCGGAGGACCGCTCGTCACGGCTGCCGGTGTCCACCCAGCACCCCATCGCCACCGATCGGACACCGGGAACCGTCTCGGTGGCGACCGTAAGTCCGTTGGAAGTCTTGGAAACCTGTACCTGCACAAGCCGACATAGTACAAGATGCGGTCGGCATTGCGATTCGACCAAACGCCGCGACTACCCGGTGCGCCATCCATAGAATGGACTCCATGGACCGAGAAACAGCCGGCTCACCCGGCGCTACTCCGTGTTACCGGCATCCGGATCGACCTACCCTCCTGAGCTGCTCCAGGTGCGGGCGGTCTATCTGCGGATACTGCTCCTATGACGCCCCGGTCGGCCAGCGCTGCCCGGACTGCTTGCGCGGCGGAGGCGTAACCCGGGTGGTGGCGGCTCGAAGGATGGGCGGCAGGATATCCCCGGCTGTTCTCACGATCATCGCCGTGTCGGTTGTCGCCTACCTCTTCCAAAGGATGGACACCCGGGTGACGTTGGAGTTCGCGCACATCACCCCGTTGGTGCGGCAGGGGGAATGGTGGCGACCGCTGACCGCCGCATTCCTCCACTCACAGGGTTCGATACTCCATATCTTGTTCAACATGTACGCTCTCTATCTCTTCGGCCCCCGGCTTGAACAGCGGGTAGGTACCTCCTCGTTCTGCGGGCTGTATCTGGCTTCGGCCCTTGCCGGAGGGGTTGCCTTCCAGTACCTTTCCGAAGGAGGAGCGGTAGGGGCCTCGGGCGCCATCTTCGGCTTATTCGGAGCAGTGCTGGTCGGGACGTACCCGCTGCGACACACTCCACAGGGCGCCGACCAGTTCCGGAGGCTGCTCCTGCTGCTGGGACTCAACCTGGCGTTGCCTCTCCTGGTTTCGGGAATCGCCTGGGAAGCCCATGTGGGTGGACTGGCAATGGGCATGACGATCGTCGCCCTGTGGCAGCGGATTCCTTCCGGAAGATCGGCGGCCGGGAAGCGTAACCTGGTCGCGTATGGATTGGCCGCAGTGGCGATTCTGCTGCTTGTGGCCGCGTAACATCCGGTCCGGACTTCGAAGCGGAACTCCTCTGCAACAATATGCGGTTGTGGCGCTAGGAGAAAGAACACTGCTCACCGAGATCCTCGAACCGGAGGATCGAGCCATCGAATCCGTGGTCGCCCGGTATCAGCGGGTAGCGGGCGCCGTTACCAGAGTGGCGCGGACTCTCGCCGGTCGGGAGGACCTACAGGTGACGCTCGGTTCATCAAGCGCGGCTTCTCCCCAGGAGGTCATAGTGGATCCGGGCCTGTTCCAAGCCGCCTACGGTCGGCGAGCGCCGGTGACGCCGGAGGAGACCGCCCTGGCCTCCGCCCTTCATGAAGTGGTCCATCTTGTGTCAGCCGACTTCGAAGAACGGCGCCCCATCCCGCCGGAGTGGTTGGCCGACGAATCCGATCCCGTAGACGGCGAGAAGGTCACCCCTCTGGAAGCGCTGGCGCAGGTAGGAGGGCCCCCTGCTGAAGCGATCTTCTTCACGATCGAAGACGCCCGCCAGGAAGCACAGGGCATGAAGGCGTATCCGGGCGCCTACTCGGTGCTGGGTGACCTTTACCGCGCCTCCCTCCCGGCAGCCTTCAACCGTCACGGGCCCCTCGCCCGTTTCGCTATCGCCTGCTTTATGACCGTGGGTGAATACCTTCCCGATCGGTTCTTGGAGGAACGTCTCGACGTCGGTTCCGGTGGAGCTTGGAGAGACGCCTTGGGCGTGTTGCAAAACGTCAGATCATCCGAGGATCCCTGGGCAGTCGCCGGGATGGCGTTGGAACTGTTGGCCATTGCCCGCAAGCACGGCCTGGTAACGGGAGGTTACGAGACGGCGGAGAGGTCGGCAAGAGAACAGGATGAAAAGGAGGCGATAACCGAGGGGGTCGATCGGGTGCGACTGTTCTCCCCCATAGTTCAAGACGCCGAGCATTACAACGAGACCCGTGCCGGAAGGAAGCATGCCCACCAGGACGGGACGCCGGCCGAAATGGATCGAGCCTCCGGCGAAGGCGCCGATCAACTGCTCATGGTCAGCCAGGCGCCGGTCGTTTATCTTCCCACCGGCCAAGGTGGCAGCCTCGCGGTGGTCAGGGTGCCTGAGCCGTTCCGCCGGTTCGCCCCCAAGGGCCGGGCCGCACTCCTCGAATCGGCCCGCGAGTGGAAGGTGGACATGCGGCAATTGGGATCCGATCTGCATCCCCTCTTCATCGCCAACCAGCGAAGAGGCCTCCGTTCCGGCTTCGATGCGGGAGACATCTCGCCCCATGCGGCCCTGCTCCTGGGCGGTGGCCTCTACCAACGTATGTTCGAGCGACGCTCGATGTCGACCCGGCGCTCCTACTCGGTAAGCGTGCTGGTCGATGGATCGGCCTCCATGCTCCAACCTCGCCGCCTGGCTGCGCCTCGCGACCGCCGACCCTGGGGACTGGCGGCCGCCATGCTGGGGGCTTGGGCGTTGGCGACGATGTGTAACGAGCTGCAGGTCGAGTTCGAGGTAGCTCTCTTCAACCGAGCCTTCGCCGCGAAGGTGGATGATACGGAGTGGACCTACTCACGACGAAGGACCGCGGCCATCAGCGAACTTCGTCAAAGTCACGGGACTGCCGCCACCCGGCTTACCTCCACTGTAAACCACTACCTCCTCTCCGGCTTCAATGAGCCGTGGCGCAGATCGGAAGATGTTCTGGCGGGACTGTTCTGGACCGCAGCCAGGATAGGCGAGGCCGGCGTCGAGGCGCGTCGAACTCCTAAGGAGTCCCCCCCGGTATCTCTGTTCGAAAAAGGCGCCAATGTGGACGAGTTCAACGTGACCTACGCGGCGGAGCGCTTGGCGAATCACGGCGCGCAGGTACGCATCATGGTCGTGCTGGCGGATGGCATGACCAGGGGGTCGGTCGAAGCCTTGGCCAGATCGGTCGAGGAGATCGACGGCCGGGGCACGACCGTGCTGGGTATCGGGGTCGGCGACGACACCGTCGTCTCGGCCTACCGGCATCACCAGGTAATCTCACGACCCGACGAGTTGGCCAACTCGATGGTGGTGGGGGTAGGTATGGCTCTGCGTCGCGGGTTGGCCATGTACGGCGACGACACATGGTGGATCAGGGCCGGACGCGAACACCTGCAAACCAACCGTTCAAACAGAAACCGGGAGCGCCGAAGTGCATGAACGTCCGAAGACCGTAACTTTTACCGACCCGTCCGGGGAGGGCAAGCCGATAAGCCTTCGGACATTCTCCGTTCCGACCGATGGTGTCATGGATTACCGGCAGCGGGTCGCCAAGATTCCGTTACCGGATCCCCACTACGTCGATGTCGGCATGCTCTACCGGTTCGCCCAGGTGGAGCGGATCCGCCGATCGAAACCACCCGGTACCGTCCCTCTCCACCTAGCGGTCCGAGGACACATGGGAACCGGCAAGGATCATGACATCGAGCAGTTCGCCGCACTGCTGAGGCTTCCGTACTTTCGGGTCCCGCTTACCGGGGAGGTTAGGGACATAACCCTGATCGGGTCGGTCAAGCTCTACGGGGACGGCATGGGCGGGACCGAGAGCCGATGGGAGGACGGTGACATTACCCGGGCGTTACGCGGTCCCGCGCTGCTCAACCTTTCGGAACTGAACGCCGCCGGCGCCGAGACCCTGTTCGCCCTGCACGGACTGCTCGATCGCTACTCCGCTCTCGACCTTCCTACCGGTGAGACGGTTGGGCTGCGGGATGACGTGAGGCTGTTCGGAACGATGAACCCCACCGATCTACGCGACTATGCGGGTACGCAAACCCTCAACAAGGCCTTCGCTGATCGTTGGGTCATTTGGGAGAAGGACTTCCCGGATTCGGCCGAGGTCAAGGCGATGTTGATCCGACGCTATCCGTCGATGCGGAAAGCCTATGTAGAACATATAAGTCGCCTGGCGACCGAGGTCAACCGGTCATTCCTCTCCACCGACCCGGGCAGCCGGGTGGAAACCCCGATCAGCCTACGCAGCGTCCTTGATCGGATTCCGGCGGGTTTGATGATGTTCGCGGATCAAAGGGATCCCCTCCGTCTTGCCTGGAAGACCATGGTTCTACCTCATATAGACACCTACGACGTGGACCATTACGAGACGATCTGGGCGGCCTGTGTTCGCAAAGGACCGGACTTTCCGCCCTACGATCCGTGAGGGCGTACCCCCCCGCCCGACGCGTGGCCGCGGTGGACATGGGAACCAACTCCACCCGTCTGCTGGTGGCTGACGTATCCGGATGCGGATTCGAGGACGTCGAGCGGGTTGAGAACGTGACCGGGCTCGGCATGGGCGTGGATCGCACCGGTCGCCTGTCATCCGAGGCAATCGCACGAACCCTCCACATCCTGTCGATCTACCGCTCGGTTATCGACCGTACCAAAGTCGAAACCGCCCGCGCGGTGGCCACCTCGGCAACGCGCGACGCGGTCAACGGGCACGAGTTTGTAGATGCAGCCGCGAATGTGCTGGGCTTTCGTCCGGAGGTTATCGGGGGCGACGAGGAAGCGACGCTTGTGTTTGCCGGGGCTACCCGGTTGGCCGACAATCCCGGCGATGTGCTGGTAATCGACATCGGCGGAGGCAGCACCGAGATCGTCTCCCACCGCAAGGGAATCTCGATCGACATCGGTTCCATCCGCATCACCGAAAGATGTCTCCCGAGCCACCCGGCCACGGCGGCAGACCTCGCCGACGCCCGTCGGGAAGCCGGGCGCGCCCTGGCCTATGCGTCCGGCGCCTCCCGACCGACAGCGCTGGGAACCGCCGGAACGTGGACCACCCTGGCCGGCCTGAGTCTCGGGCTTCGCTCCCGAGATCCGATGGAGGCGGAAGGAACCACCTTGAGTCTCGACGACCTGGAGAACCTGGTGGCCTGGCTAGGCTCCCTTTCCCTTGCCGAAAAGGAGGCGCTGCCGGCTATGAACCCCAGACGCGCCCCTATGATCCTGGGCGGGGCGGTGGTGGCCGAGACAGCCCTGAGGATCCTCGGGTTGGAACAGATAACCGTTACCGGATACGACATTCTCGACGGTGTATGCCTGTCTCTGGCGAGGAAAGCGGATCAGCCCCGACGACTTGACCCTGATTCTTCTTCATGCCCCGGACACACCGAACCGAAAAGGCCACGTCAAGCGCAGCATCCGTAAGGACGAACGGCGGGTCGGCGCGTACCTCGCAGCCTGGCGGCGCGGCTTTGAGTCGAGAGAGTCGATGTGCAATGCAGTCGCCGGACATCGACGAGGCTTTCCCGATAGGGTGCAATCCCGATGGGTACCCCGATAACCACGCCACGATCTGCGCGATCCAAAGACCCGTTTGACCTACTAGACTCAGTTATGTGCGGGAGATACTGTCAGACCTCGTAGCGGAACAGCAGCAGTTGGATCAGTTCCTTCAGAAGATCAGGGTCAGAAACTGGAGCGTGCTGACGCCTTCGGAGGAGTGGGATATCCGCGACACCATATCGCACCTTGCCCACACGGAGGAGTATGCTCACAACGCTCTCGCCGAGGAGGGAACCATGCTCGACGATCTCGACGAGCATGAAACCTATGACGACTTCACAGAGGCGGGAGTGGAACGAGGTCGGGACATGCGTCCGCAGGATGTCATCGAGTGGTGGCGTCTCGAGAGAGCCAAAGTGGTCGATGCCCTGAGCCGGGCGACAGCTCGTGACCGGGTTCCATGGTTCTTCGGTGATATGTCGGCGCGAAGCTTCGCCACCTTACGCCTTTCCGAAACATGGGCGCACGGACTCGATGTCTATGCCGCCGCGGATGAAGAGGCGCCGGAAACCGATCGGCTGCGCCACATCATCATCCTTACCCAGAAGAGCCTCCCGTGGGCATTCGAACAGGTCGGTTACGAATACGACGTTCCGGTCCGGATCGAGGGCATCGGACCGATGTACGCCAAGTATGCGTCAGGACCCGCCGACTCCGGCCAGTTGATCCGGGGACCGGCCGGTGAGATCTGCCGGGTGGCCTTGCAACGCCTTCACCCGGATGACGCCGAAAACGTGATGATCAGCGGAGAGGTGGCAGAAGCCGCATTCCAGGTGATGCGCGTCTACTGATGCCCCCTCTTCAACTGATCGGGATGGTCCATCTGGACGCCTTACCCGGTTCACCCCGCTACCGGGCGCCCTTCGAGGATATTCTCCGGCGCGCCGTTCGCGACGCCCTGGTGTTGGAGGAGACCGGGTTCGACGCCATTCTGGTGGAAAACTACGGCGATGCGCCGTATTTCGGGGATAGGGTTCCGGCGGCCACCGTCGCAGGGATGGCGCGGGTGGTGACAGAGATCCGGAACGCCGTTTCTCTCCCACTGGGGATCAACGTCCTGCGCAACGACGCCCGCTCCGCCCTGTCGATAGCCGCGGCCTGCGAGGCCGGATTCATCCGGGTCAACGTATTGTCCGGTTCGATGTACACGGACCAGGGGTTTATAGAAGGTGACGCGGCCCGGGTTATCCGCCTGAGAGCAAACCTCTGTCCACAGGTCGAGGTACTGGCCGACGTATTCGTGAAACACGCCACCGCCCCGCCTGGCCTGCAAATCGGTGAGGCGGCCGCCGACCTGTGGCGCCGGGGAATGGCCGACGGTTTGATCGTCTCAGGCGTGGCGACAGGGAGACCGGCCGACCCGGCATCCATCGAACAGATCAGGGAGGCGGTTCCCAACGCCCGCATCCTGGTCGGCTCAGGCATGACCGTCGAGAACCTACCGGAATCGACGGGTCTGGTAGACGGGATGATTATCGGCACCGGCATCAAGGGTCAGGGGGATATTCACCAACCGGTGGACCGCGATCGGGCAGAGGCCCTGGTCAGAGCCGCCAGGAATCTTCGATAACCGGCGTCCGGCATCCCGAGCCGAGCGGGTCGGCTACCTGTGGGCCATACGGAGCGATACGCTAGCGGGAATCGTGATAACCGAACTGTTCTCTGCGGCGACAGCCACCTGGTTCAACGAATCCTTCCAGGAACCGACTCCTGCGCAAGTAGGTGGATGGCCGGCCATCGCGGCAGGGAACCACACCCTGATCCATGCTCCCACCGGGTCCGGGAAGACCCTCGCCGCCTTCCTCTACACCCTCGACCGGGTATTCAACGAACCCACGCCTCGCCGCGAGGGTCGATGTCGCGTTCTCTACATATCCCCTATGAAAGCCCTGGCTCACGACGTCGAACGGAACCTCCGGGCGCCGCTGACGGGTATTGGCCACGCTGCAGCCCGCCTCGGATCGGACCCGCTTCCCGAGGTGGCTGTGGCGATCCGCACGGGAGATACTCCGGCGGCCGCACGCCGGCGCATGCAAACGCATCCTCCCGACATTCTCATCACCACTCCCGAGTCCCTTTTCCTGATCTTGACCAGCCGAGCCCGCCGCATACTGCCTTCGGTCCGCTGGGTGATCCTCGATGAGGTCCATGCGATCGCCGGGACCAAACGCGGCGCCCATCTATCACTGAGCCTCGAGCGTCTGGAGGAATTGACCGAGGCGCCGCCCCAGCGAATCGGCTTGTCCGCCACGCAACGTCCGCTGTCTGCCATCGCACAGTTCCTCGGAGGAGGACAGGTCGTGGATAGACACCGGTGGGAACCGCGGCCGGTAACCGTGGTCGATGTACCCGGCGATCGTAACCTCGAAGTAGAGATCGTGGTCCCCGTGCAGGATATGTCGGCCCCGGCGCCGCCGGATCCGCTCAACTCGGACCCCACCGACACCGGCTACCGCTCCATCTGGCCCTCCGTATACCCCCGGCTGCTGGCCTTGGTCCAGGCTCACCGGTCCACCATCATCTTTGTCAACTCCCGTCGCCTTGCGGAACGGCTATGCACGGAACTGAACAGCTTGACGGAAGCGGAAATCGCCCGGGCCCACCACGGATCCGTCTCACGAGAGCAACGAATCCTGATAGAAGATCTTCTCAAGCAAGGCGAGATCCCGGTGGTGGTCGCCACTTCGACCCTGGAACTCGGAATCGACATGGGAACGGTTGACCTCGTGATCCAGATCGAGTCACCCTCCGGCGTGGCTTCAGGTCTTCAGCGGGTTGGGCGGTCCGGCCACCAGGTAGGGGCTACCAGCTCGGCGAAGATCTTCCCGAAGTTCCGAGGTGACCTGCTGGAGGCGGCCGTAGTGGCGAACCTGATGATGTCCGGCGACATCGAACCCACCAACATCCCGCAGAGTCCGCTCGATGTCTTGGCCCAGCAGATCGTAGCCGCCGTCGCGATGGACGACTGGGGGGTGACCGATCTCTACCGGGTGGTGAAAAGGGCAGGCCCGTATCGGGAATTGGCGCGGGCGCCGTACGAGGCGGTGCTGGACATGTTGGCAGGCCGTTACCCATCCGAGTTGTTCGGCGAACTCCGTCCCCGGCTGGTATGGGACCGCATTTCCCATACGCTTTCGGCGCGGGCAGGCGCGCAGAGGCTGGCGGTTACCAATGCCGGTACCATCCCCGATCGCGGCCTTTACAGCGTCAACCTTCCGGACGGGAGCCGGGTGGGGGAACTCGACGAGGAGATGGTCTACGAGTCCCGACCGGGGGATGTCTTTATACTGGGTACCTCCTCCTGGCGCGTCACCGACATAACCGCCGACCGGGTGGAAGTTATTCCGGCGCCGGGTGAGGTGGCCGCCCGAATGCCCTTCTGGCGAGGGGACCGGGAGGGCCGAGCCCCGTCGACCGGTCAAGCCGTCGGTCGATTTGTTCGTCGTGTCGCCGCGTTGGAACCGGACGTAGCAGTCGAGACACTGCAAGAAGAACACAATCTCGACTCCTGGGCCTCGGACAACCTGGTCTCCTTCATCAACGAGCAAAAAGATGCGACCACCGCTCTCCCCACCGATCGTACGGTGGTGGTGGAGAGGTTTCGAGACGAGATAGGAGACTGGCGGATCGCCATCCTGTCTCCCTGGGGGGCGCGGGTGCATGCTCCGTGGGCCATGGCCATCAACAAGCGTCTCCGGCAACGTTACGGACGGGATACGGATGTGGTCTGGGCCGATGACGGCATCACCTTCCGGTTCGTGGACACCTCCGATCTACCCGTTCTCGAAGATCTGCTTATCGACCCGGAGGAGTTGCAGTCCGTATTGATCGAGGAACTGTCAGGAACAGCCATTTTCGCAGCCCGGTTCCGTGAAGCCGCCGCTCGCGCCCTGCTTCTTCCCCGGCGACGACCGGGAGGTCGCACCCCGCTGTGGCTACAGCGGCGCAGGGCGACCGACCTGATGGCGATCGTCACCCGTTTCGGTTCCTTCCCGATCATTCTGGAGACCTATCGAGAAATCCTCCAGGATGTATTCGATCTGGAGGCCTGCGAGATCCTCATGCGCGATATCAGGACCCGCCGGGTAAGGGTCGTAGAGGTGGACACCGTCAACGCCAGTCCCTTTGCTGCGTCGCTGCTGTTCGAGTTCGTTGCCTCCTACCTGTACGAGGGGGATGCCGCCCCCGCCGAACGAAGAGCGGCCGCCCTGACCCTGGATCGAAGACTGCTGCGTGATCTGCTCGGTGAAGGCGAGTTGAGGGATCTCCTCGACGAGGACGTGATCACATCGGTCGAACTGGAACTGCAACGTCTCTCCCCCGACCGGAAGGTTACGGGAATCGACGCCGTGCATGATCTCCTCAGGGCGATCGGCCCCCTGGACGAGGCCGGTGTGGCGGCTCGGCTCCGCCACGGTGAAGCCGACACGATTCTGGCCGACTTGGAAGCCGCCCGAAGGGTCATACGGATACAGATAGCCGGCAATCCGGTTTGGGCCGCCGTCGAGGACGCCGGTCGGCTCAGAGACGCACTAGGTGTCCAACCTCCCCTCGGAACCCCCTCGGCCTTCCTTGAAAATGAACCTGACCCGCTAGGTCAGGTGGTGGACCGCTACGCAAGAACCCACGGACCCTTCACCGTCGACCGGCTCGGCGCCGAATTAGGCCTACCGCCTGCGGTAATGGACCACACCCTCGACACACTGGAACGTGACGGAAGAGTGATCCGAGGAATGTTCCGGCCAGCGGCGGGCGGCCAGGAATGGGTGGACACCACCGTCCTCCGCCGCATCAAGAGACGGAGTCTGGCAGTGTTGCGGCGGGAGATCGAAGCGGTCGAGGAGTCCGCACTGGTCCGATTCCTGCCTCTTTGGCAAGCAGTGGGCCGCACCGAACGAAGAGGGGCGGCGGCTCTTCTGGAAGTGATTCGGACCCTCCAAGGCGCTCCCCTGCCGGCCTCGATACTCGAACGGGACGTGCTGGCCTCCCGACTCGACTACGAACCGGGCATCCTCGACCAACTCATGGCCTCAGGTGAGGTGGTGTGGGTAGGACAGGCGCCCATCGGGCCTCGCGACGGGCGGGTGATCCTATACCTCCGAGAGCAACTGCCTATCCTGCATCGGTCCGGTAACCGGGCGGAACCGGCATCGGCGCTCCACGACTCCATCCGCTCATTCCTCTCACAACATGGCGCCTCATTCTTCCGTGACATCCACCATGCGGTGAGAAAAGCCGGTCTGGAGGAGACTCTCGACGCCATCTGGGATCTGGTGTGGGCGGGGGAGTTGACCAACGACACTATCGTTCCGTTGCGGGCGTTCGCGATGGGCAAGGTCCGGCGGCGCCGGCGACACACCCGTCCTCGCCTTCCGTCCATCCTGCCACCCTCCTCGTCCGGTCGTTGGTCACTGGTTAGCGACCTGTGCAGCTCAACCGTTTCGGACACCGAATGGGCTGCTGCGTGGGCGGACTTGTTGTTGGAACGGCAAGGGGTGATCACCCGGACCGGCGCCCTGGCCGAGAACGTGGTAGGCGGGCTCAACACTCTTTACCCGGTACTGGACCATCTGGAGGAAACAGGACGCATCCGGAGGGGCTATTTCGTGGAAGGACTAGGCGGTATCCAGTTCGCGCTGCCCGGGGCGGTTGATCGCCTCCGATCAATCGAACCGGCCGGCGGACCGGTCATCCTGGCTGCTGCCGACCCGGCCAACCCGTATGGAACACTTCTCCCCTGGCCCAAGCATCCCCAGGGTCGGCCTTCCCGCTCGGCCGGCGCCTACATAGTCCTGCATGACGGCCGCCCCATCGCCTTTCTGGAACGAGGAGGGAAACGCCTCTTGCTCTTCGCCGGGGACCAAGACCTCCACAACGCGGCGACGGTCGCCCTCCCGGACATCGGACGCAGGAACCCCCGCCTCACTCTCGAAACCATCGACGGGGAACCGGCCGGAAAACACCCGCTGGGCGCCGAACTATTACAGAACGGTTTCGCGATCAGCCTGAAGGGGTTGGCCTACCGTGGTCGGTAAGATGAAGACTCTTGATGCGAATCTCCA
>CAZEZF010000031.1:0-11461 GCA_964516495.1 uncultured Acidimicrobiia bacterium
TCGGATACAGGTACCCGATACGCTCGAACGCCCGCTCCCGCATCCACCGCCCGTAGAACCCGACATCCTCCGCCAAACCCTGCGCCCCCCGCCACGTCTTCAACCCCGACCCGGAACGGGCCTCGGGGTTAACCGGCGGCACACCCTCGAAACGGGGCGGTATCTCCACCAACCCCTTCGAGATCAGCGTCGCTACCGGATTAAGGTCACCCCCATAAGCCGGTAAACCCAGACGGCGGGCCTCCAAAGGTATCGCCCCCCCCCCCGCAGAAGGGATCCAACACGTCCGGCGGATCACCGTCGCAGGAAGCCTCGATCTCAGCCCGGGCCTCCGCCAGCACCTCAGGATTATTGGAGTTCTTCCACACCACCAACCGCTCCAGAATCCCGAACAGCCGGTCACGCTCCGCCGCCTGGCTGCCCTCGGTGGGAAACCGATCCGGATGAGCCGACGGGTCATCCACCAAAGACGCCCACAACACCGCCCGGAAAGCCGCCAACGGACGCCGCGCCCACCACAAATGCAACGTAGAAGGATGACCATGACGGATCGACTTCTCCCTGGCCGACGCCGTACTGATCACATCCAGCGGCAACGCCGTCTCGATCAACTTCCGCTTGTAGCTCACGGCCTGATCAACACCGCCGGGCTTCACACCGTGCAGGCTCGGAGTATTTCGGAGAAAGCTCCATCGGCCAAGGCTCGCATCTCGCCGTCGGTACGATCCTGGATCGGATGCGAAACATACACCCCATGAGGATGCAAACCCAACGCCCCGCCCTGCACCTCTGCGGCTTGGACGAAACGGTCCGACGCCACGAATACACCGGGCACACCTTGGTCCTCAAGATCTACGATGTCGTGCACACTGCACGAGACGCACGACCCTCAGTCGGCTAGAGCGGCGATCACCGCCCCGCATTCTTCCGCTATCCGGCGACGCAGGTCCAGGGGCGCAGGCTTGGTGAAGGTGGGTTTGCGGTAGTGACGCAGCGTCGCGCCTCTTTCGGCCAGCAACTCCTCCAACCTCCCGAGGAACACATCTCCCCTGGGTTTGGATATGTCAAGGAGACCCACCGTAGTCCGGGTCAGGTCGGCGACCCGGGGACTCATCTGTCTCTCCTGCGGGGTTCTCTCGCTGGTCGGATCCAACAGTGTCTTCATCTGTCATCCCTGGTTGTCGATCGTCACGGTAGTCATCTCCGAGCCGGTCCGGCCGCCTACCCAACCTGAGATTATCGCCGAGAACATCCCGGCGTCGCCTCCGGCATGGACCAACCAGAGAGACTCCGGTCCGAACTTCGAGATCTCCGGCTTTCTGTCGGCCAACCAACCCGGCATGCCTTCGGCCACCCCACCCGCGCCCGCCACCATCTCCGACGCGGGAAGGGTGAGAAGCGAGTGTATCTCCTGGCCGATTCGCTCCTTCGTCCACCCCGCCCCTCCGAACACCCTGGCGTGCTCCGGCGACACCACCACAATCGCCTCCGCCATCCCGGCCAGCTTCGGATGGGCGACCATCCGTAACTGCAAGGCAAAGGTCCTGGCCAGCGCTTCAGGAGTCCGGGCCTTCTGGTCGATGATCTCAATCGGTCCGTGCCCGGCGAACAGCGTGACCGTCGACTCTTCCGGACCGAAGCCCCGTTCGGCGGCCAGTGACTCCCAGGGCGAATCCTCCTCGTTCTCGGCAAAGCAGAACGACAGCTTTCCGGGACTCCCGAAGGTCGCCCGATCCACGCCTCCCGGTCGGGCGCCTCCGACGTTGCGAACCACCAGGTTGAGGGCCCGGCCGATGGTCAGGTTGGCCCGGGCGCCCTGCCCCAATACGTTGATCCCCGAATTGATGTGGAGCGTCCTCCGCACCGGACCATTGACGATCAATACCGGTCCCGTGAAATAGGTGGTAGCCGAGACACCGTGAATGTTGAAGCCGCTCCCGGCCACCCCCTTCACGGCGGCCAGAACCACCGGTAGGTACTCCGGTCGGCAACCGGCCATGACCGCGTTGATCGCCACCTTCTCCACGGTACATTCGGCTAGGTCGGGCGGAAGGATACATAGCACATGATCGGGAGGGAGGTCGACACCCTCCAGCATCCTGGCCACCCGCTCCTCGGTGGGAGGAACGACCGGCAACCCGTCGGTCCAGCCGCGAGAGAAGGCGGCCTCGAACGGATCCTCCGCATCACCCAACTCCACCCTTCGCGAGGACATAGGGTAGGAAGAGTGGCGGAGGAGGAGGCGCCGGTAGGTTTCGGGATGTCTGGTATCCGACCCGCATCCGGGATAATGCTCCGGAAGTTCTCGCCCTAGACCGGTGGTTCCGGCCACCCGTTCCCATCCGCTCCTCAGCCACCCGGCCTGCTCGTCGATCACTCGGCCGGACTCGATCCGGTAAATGGTGGGGGTGGTGTCGATACCGAGAGACCAAGAAATATCCAATTCCCGATCGTGGATCACGTCGAACCCGGCCGGAAAACCGGCCTGATCCTGGGAAACCAGTGTTAACGACGACTCTCTTCCGGCGAGTTCGGCCAGAACGGGCGTCACCAGGTGGCAGGTCTCGCAGTCCTCCTTGACGACCACCAGCAGTCCGTCATCGATAGGCAAACTCATCGGCCCGGTCCTCCCCGGTTGGCCAATTCCCAACCTAAAACTAGTCGATCCACCACGCACAAGTTGGTCGTGGTCCTGATCTACAATCCCCTTGCCGGCCCCGACATGCCTTCTCTCAATTTGCCGATGTCGGGACACACCTAACCGGCGCCATTAGCCGTGATTCTTTATGGGTTGGCTGGTGGGGGCGTTTAGGCCGTTTAGGGGGTTCGGGGTGCTGAAGTTGACCGGTATACTTCATCCAGGCCGACCACTCCTCGGCGTCTCCAACAAGGGTGTTCTACCAAGAGCCATTCTATTGCACCGGCCCGGCCCCATGGCAACAGGCAATGAGACATGGCGCTTCAGAACGGTCCGCCGACGCCGCCGTCAAGTTCTACCACAGTGAACCGGCTACTTCGAGGCGTCAAGCCGCGTCAGCGGCCCGTCCCAGTCGAGGAGGCGCTGGTCGGCCGTTACCAGCCGATGGCCCCCGATGGCAGTCGCGACGATGATGCGGTCAGCGGGGTCACCATGAAGCCCGGAGAGCGAACCGGCGCGGGCGCTGATCTCGCCGTCCACCGGGATCTCGGTCAAGCCTTGCCGGAGGTTCAGGCGGCGCCACGAGCCGATGTCGTAGGGAAGGATCAAGCGCCCCTTGCCGACCAGCATGGCTAGCTCCCAGAACGTGATAGCAGAGACCGCTGCCTCGCCGGCTGTCCAAGCTCGATCAACGGCTCCCAGAGCCTCTTTGCCCATCTGACGAGAGTCGGTCCGAAGCCAGACCAGCACATGGGTGTCCAAGAGCATCAATCGAAGTCCCACCCCCTGCCGGTCACGGCATCCCACTCGACGTCTATGGGTTCGATGATGTCACCGACGATCTTGATCTTCCCCTTGTCGATGCCGACGGGAGTCTTCGGCCTCTCCGTATAAGGCACCAGGCGCGACACCGGCTGGCCGTGCTTGGTGATGACGATCTCCTTGCCGGTCTCGGCCACCTCGTCCATGAGCTTCAGGCACTTCGCCTTGAACTCCGAGGCCTTCATGGTGACGGTGCCGCCGGACGTCTCGCTCATGTTCGGCATCATGGTCCTTCCAGTCCTTTATGACCATAGTCATGGCTGTGGTCACATTATCCTAGACTCGCGGACCGACCGAGCCGACCTGGGGCAGGTGGGGGCGTCGAACCAGCGCTCGTAGTTGCGCTCCACGATGTCCGAGCCGAACACAACGAAACGCTCCGTGCTCTCCACCTCGGCACGGACCGCGTCGTGGCTCTCGAC
The DNA here is from genome assembly GCA_964516495.1 of uncultured Acidimicrobiia bacterium. Taxonomy (GTDB): domain Bacteria; phylum Actinomycetota; class Acidimicrobiia; order Spongiisociales; family Spongiisociaceae; genus JAPPFW01. The sequence goes on from CAZEZF010000031.1 coordinate 3,883, forward strand.
ATCAGCGGCGATGCGGTGGCGGCGGCGCGTCGCAACCCAGCCCGCACACGCTGAGGACTCATCTGTGCAAGTACCCGCCGACGCGAGGCTCCGGGGTGGCGCCGCTCTGGCCGTTAGCCCCAATTTTTCATGCAGGGGTTTTGGATGGGTCCGAGAGAGGTGAAATTAACCACATGACCTGGGAAGATAGTTGCGTGACGGCCTCGTCTGGACGGGGCGCCCCCATCACCCTGGGGTGAACGCCGGGACATCCCGTGAAAGTGGGCTTGACGTGGCCTTTTCGGGTTCGGTGTGTCTGGGGCATGAAGAATCAGGGCTAGTTCAGTTGTGCCTCAGCCTCGACTTCGAGGAGGAACTCGACCACAGCCTCAAGGTGGGCTTGGAGTTCGGCGTGTAGCAGGGTTGATGAGGGTTGATGCTGCGCATCGTCCGATACAACGTCGGAGCCGAAGCCGCAGAGCCGAACAACCCGGGTTCGACGCGGAGGTACTCGATGTCGCCTCACGCCTCCCCACCACCCGCCGGCACCAACATCGGCGTGAACCAACACCGAACCCCTCACATGGACCCACCCGGCCCGTACCGAACCCCTCCGACAACGCCTCACCCAAACCCAGCCGGTCCGCGAAAGCACCCCGGAACCCACAACCCCATATGAGAAACAACCCCCGACTCCCGCACCTCTACCATCAAGTCCCTGACACTGCTACCATCCCGCATGCGGGTCGCCCTCCTAACCGCGACCGGTTCTTTCATTACCTATGATTCGCAACCACAAAGGACAGACCCGCGTCAAACACCCACCCCCAACCACCAGAAAACCGGTCTCAACCCGGTAAAACCACACGCCCGGACACCGCAACCTGAAGAATCAAGGTTAGGGAACCACACCGGATAGGAGATCGAATGTCCGACTGGAACGACTGGAATCAGGCTGTAATCGACGAGTTTCGCGCCAACGGTGGCCGAGTCGGAGGCATGTTCAAGGACAAGCCGCTCCTGCTCGTCTATAACACAGGGGCAAAAACCGGTATCAAGCGGATCACTCCTCTTCTGTACCAACAGATTCCGGGCGGCTACGCGGTATTCGCCTCCAAGGGAGGGGCCGACACCAACCCGGACTGGTACTACAACCTGACGGCCAATCCCGAGACACAGGTGGAGGTCGGTAACAGAACTATCCCCGTGAGCGCCCGGATCGCCATGGGCGAGGAAAGGGACCGTATCTGGGCTCGCCAGAAGAAGGACTGGCCCCAGTTCGAGGACTACGAGTCAAAGACGACGAGAGTGATACCGGTCATAGTTCTTGAGAGGGTCTGAGCTCGAAGGCCGGGTTGCTCCCATTTTCCCGGTACCCAGGTACCCCACCTTCGGTTCCCGAAACCCCTTTTGCGCACCTCAACGACCATGAAGCCTGATCCTGTGGCCCCGTATACTCCGATACCAGAGAGGAGGAGTAGTTGAAACCTCTGGACACCGCGTTCTGCCGTAACCAGTTCCCGGCCTTTTCCGACCCTGATCTCGACGGGTGGGCACACTTCGAGAATGCCGGCGGATCCTACGTGTGTCACCAGGTGATCAACCGCCTGACCGACTTCTACCGCCATACCAAGGCCCAGCCCGACTACCCCTTCCCCCTCTCTATCAAGTCGGCGGAAGCTATCGAACGTTCCTATCGCCGGGTAGCCGCATGGACAGGCGTCGGGAAGGATGAGATTCACTTCGGGCCTTCCACATCCCAGAATACGTACGTGCTGGCCAGGGCTTTCCGGTCCATGTGGAACGAAGGCGACGAGATCGTGGCTTCCACCCAGGACCATGAAGCCAACGCCGGCGTGTGGAGACGGTTGGCCGACACCGGAATCAAGGTGAACGAGTGGCGGGTGGACCCCGGATCAGGAACCTTGAACATCGAAGACCTGGACAGGTTGATAACCGAACGCACCCGTCTTATCGCCTTCCCCCATGCCTCCAACGTGGTGGCTGCTGTCAACCCCGTCACCGAGGTGGTGAAGCGGGCTTCGGAGGTCGGCGCCCGAGTGCTGGTGGACGGAGTCTCCTACGCCCCGCACGGTCTGCCCGATCTCGGCGGGCTGGGAGTGGATGTATATCTCTTCTCCGCCTACAAGACATGGGGTCCCCACCAAGGAATTATGTACGTCCGCAGAGAACTCGCCGACCGTCTAGGGAACGAGGGACACTACTTCCACGCCGACAAACCCCGCAGCAAACTGGTCCCGGCCGGCGTCGATCATGCCCAGGTAGCGGCTTGTGCAGGGATGATCGACTACCTCGAAGGCGTCTATCGGCGCCATGAGGGTCGGGATGCCACACCTGTTGAGCGGGGCAGGCGGGTACATGACGCGTTCCGGACCCACGAGACCGCCCTGTTGGGGCGGCTGCTGGATTACCTGGCAAGTCGTAACGACGTGCGGATAGCCGGGCCCCTCAAGGCCGCCCTCCGAACCCCTACCGTAGCGATTCTCCCCCTGAAACGACCCGTGGACGAAGTGGCGGAGTCGCTGCTACGGAGCAGGATGATGGTCGGTCTGGGTGATTTCTACGCGCCGCGCCTCCTTGAGGAGATGGGTATAGCCACGGTTCCGGGCATGCTGCGGTTGTCCTTCATCCACTACACCACCGAAGCGGAAATCGACCGCCTGGTCGAAGCCCTGGACCGCGCCCTCGGTTGATGATACGCCTCCGGTCGGTTTACATACATATATAAGTCGGGTTCGTAATGAATCGGTTTATACGAACTCGTCAACCTACTTGATCGAGGGTTAGATGGAGCGACCGGCAAGCCGAATGGCACGATCTTGTCAGGTTCGTTACCGGTTGAGGACCAGGACTGCGACTCGGAATCGCCTGGAGCGACTCTACGATGGCGAGTGACCTCCACCCCGTGTCCTGATTCGTGGGTTCGGTAGCTATTGACCGTGGCCACGATCGGACTTTACTGCCCTTGGAGGACCCGAAGCCGTGAAAAGCAACCCTCCCGGTCGGGTTGACTCCCCGTATTGGGACCCACCCCCGACCGCCGCCGCCTCAGCGCCGAAACGCGTCCCGCCATACCCCCAACCAGGGTTAGTACGTTCAACATGATCCCAGCCCGGCCCGTCCGGTACCCGAAACGGGCCGCTTGGTGCTTTGCGATTACCTACCAGTATGCAAGACGGGTAGGACACAAATACGGCTCCCGCCGCGACGCCGGCCCGCAACGACAAAAAAATCCCAGACACCAGCCCTCGGATTGAGACAGTGGGTGGTGTTCCGTTCGCTCGGTACGGCAGGTCAGCCGGCCGGCCGGGTGATTCTCTGCTGCGCGGCGGCGATCCTGCTTAACGCTACCTCTCTCGGCAGGGCCGCCAGGCTTTCGAACAGCGGAGGCGAGATGTTGGATCCGGTAATCGCCACCCTTACGGGCTGCCAGCCTTTGCGGGCGTTAAGCCCTTCGGATGCGAGCATTCCCCGTAACGCCGCTTCGATGTTCTCTGTGGTCCAAGCCTCCACCTCCTCGAGCGCCGCCCGCGCCGCATTCAGGGCTCGCTCGGCGGCCGGTTTCATGACCTTCCTCCACGCCTTCTCATCGTAGGTAATGTCAGCGAACAAGAAGTGGGCCGCGGGACCGATATCTGCTATCAGCCGGGTCCGTTCCTGCAATAACGGCGCAATCTCCACCAGCCGCCCTCGCTCATCCTCGTCTAAAGCCCTACCGAGATACGCCTCAACTGCGTCTCTGGCCAGCGCAGCGAAGTCGGCGGGTTTCATCGATCGGATGTATACACCGTTCATCCAAGTCAGCTTCTCGGGATTGAACACCGCCGGACTCTTCTGAACGTCAACCAAGTCGAACGCCGCGATGGACTCATCCGGCCCGAATACCTCATTATCGGCATCCAGCGACCACCCGAGCAGGCTCATGTAGTTGAACACCGCCTGAGGCAGATAACCCGCCTCCCGGTAAGCCCGCAAGGAGGTGTCACCGTGGCGTTTCGACAGCTTTCGCCCGTCCGGCCCGAACAGCAACGGCAGGTGGGCGTACACCGGCCGCTCGGCCCTCAATGCTTCGGTCAGGAGGATGTGTTTGGGAGTGGACGAGAGCAGATCCTCCCCTCTGGCGACATGGGTAATCCGGTAATCGATATCGTCCACGGTCGAGGCCAGGTGATAGGTAGGCGACCCGTCCGAACGTAACATCACGAAGTCGTCGATGGCATCGGCCTCGAACCGCACCTCGCCCCGGACCAGGTCATAGAACTCCACCGCCCGGTCCGGCGTCGAGAAGCGCACAACGCCCTGCTCCCCCGAATCGAGACGGCGGCGCTGCTGAGCAAGGCTGTCAGGGGGCCGCCGGATGTAGTAGCCGGGCGCTTTCCTCTCCCGGCGCGCCCTCGCCCGAAGCGCCTCCAGTTCTTCCGCCGACCGAAAGTCGTAGTAGGCGCGCCCCGAATCGACCAAGGCTTCCGCAACCTCACGGTAGCGCTCGAATCGATCCGCCTGCCGGTAGGTACCGTGGGGACCGCCCACCTCGATACCTTCGTCCCAGTCGAGGCCTAACCAACGGAATCCGTCGACGATATCTTCGACATACCGCTCGTCAGAGCGGGCCAGATCGGTGTCATCGATCCTGATTATGAAAACACCCCCGTTCCTCCGAGCGTACAGCCAGTTGAACAGGGCGGAGCGAACGTTCCCCACATGCAGATAACCGGTGGGCGACGGTGCGATACGAAGGCGAACCCGACCGGATTTCATTCGGACACCACCGGGTTGGACAGGGTGCCCACCCCCTCCAAAGTCACCTCGACCAGGTCCCCGTTCTTGATGGGTCCTACGCCCGAAGGGGTGCCGGTCATTATCACGTCACCCGGCAACAGGGTCATGACGGACGTAACGAAGGCGATCAGCTCGGCAACCCCGAAGATCATGTCGTTTATCGAAGTCCCCTGACGTAGCTCTCCGTTCACTCTACATTCCAGAGCGAAGTCCTCCAGCGGATCGTACTCCGTCTCGATGGCGGGTCCCAGAGGGCAGAAGCTGTCGAACCCCTTGGCTCGCGTGAACTGGCCATCCTCTCGCTGCAGGTCGCGGGCGGTGACATCGTTCCCGGCGGTGTAGCCGAGGACCACGCCGGACGCATCTTCGACTGCAACCTTGCGCGCCACCTTGCCGATAACCACAACCAGTTCGGCCTCGTGGTGAACTTCCCGGGACAGAGCCGGGAGAACAATGGGTCGACCAGGACCTATCACCGCAGTCGACGGCTTCATAAAGATGGTGGGTGAGTCAGGTAGATGCCTTCCCATCTCCTCCACATGCAAGGCGTAGTTACTTCCCACGCCTACCACCTTGGTGGGGAACACCGGCGCCAGCAACCGGGCCTTATCGAAATCAACCATCACCTCGGTGGGTTGCCACGCTACGAACGGAGTCCCGTCGTAGATGCGGATGCCTTCGGGTTCCACTCCCCCGTAGCAGATCCCCTCGTCAGTCTGCATGCGAACGATTTTCACGAAGGCGCCCCACAGGTAATGATGATCCGGACCGCAAGCCTGTTCCCCTTGCCCCTCCCGAACCTGTCTCCATCAGCGCCCCGGTTGGAGACGCCTACTCTCCCCGTCATCGGATACTCAACCGATCAGTGACGGATCGGCAAGAAGGCGAGAGCGCACCTGCTCAGGTGTGTCGTTGAGTAGATCGACCGGAATCGCCGCCAACGCGGACCGGCCCGGCCAGGGATCGTGGGACAACGCATCCAGCCACTTCTCGCGACAACGGTCGACTTCCTCCGGTACCCGGTCGTAATCCTGGTAACCCTTATGCTGGTAACCCTTATGCTGGTAACCCTTATGTAGGCCGACCAGAGACAGAGCCGCTTCGACATCCTGGAGAGCCGGACCCCGACGGGCGTGCGAGGCGCGCGCCCCGACAAGAGCGCATAACAGTTTCTCCAACGCCCGGGGACGACTTCCCCGATCAAAGGACGCCTTCCGGATCATTGTGAGACCCCAGCCGGTGTCGGGTCCGGGACGACCGAAGGAACCGCCGGACGGCGCCTCGGACGGCGTGGTTATCTCCCCCGGCCGGCTTTGAGTCCAGCGCGGCTCGGCGGCCCGGACGAGTTTCCTCGCCGGACGCTCTGTATCCGACAACTCTATGTTGGGCTGCTGACCCATGAGGTCAACAACTCCCGAACATGACAGACAAGCCCGACCCCGCCATCCTGTCAGATGTAAGAAAGCCAGTGGGCGTATGCATCGAGTTTGCCGGTGTAGGCGTCGGCGTAGATCTGCTGGGCTCGACGGGTTATCGGCCCTGGATGGCCGGGACCGACCGGGCGGTTGTCCACCTCGCGGACCGGAGTCACCTCGGCGGCGGTGCCGGTCATGAACAACTCATCGCAATAATAAAGGTCGGACCGGTGAACCACCTTCTCCACTACCGGATAACCATCATCCGAGAGCAAGGTCATCACCGCGTTCCGCGTCACCCCGTCGAGACATCCGGCGGACAACGGCGGCGTGTAGATCACCCCGTCTCGGATGAGAAACAGGTTCTCGCCCGACCCTTCCGAAATGCCGCCGTCAGCATTCAGCATCAGCGCTTCGTCATAACCGTCCGCCACCGCATCACGCTTGGCCAGGATCGAATTGATATAGGTTCCGGTGGCCTTGGCGTTGGGGAAGGCGTCGTGGGAGAAACGTCGCCATGACGAAACTTTGACCCGGATTCCGTTGAGGATTCCCTCCTCGCCCAGGTATGCCCCCCATTGCCAGGTGATGATGGCGGCCTGAACCTCGGCGTTTCTAGGGTCCAAGCCGAGAGCGCCTAGACCGAGAAAGACGATCGGACGAATGTAGGCGGATCTGAACTCGTTGGCGCGGACCACATCCTTGCAGGCTTCTACCAGTTCCTCAGCGGTATACCCGATATCCATCTGATACGCCTTGGCGGAGCGGATCATACGGTCCACATGTTCCCGAAGGCGGAATACGGCAGTCCCTCCCGCAGCCTCGTAGGCTCGGATCCCCTCGAAGACCCCGGTCCCGTAATGCAACGCGTGGGTGAGTACATGGACGGTGGCATCCTCGAAGTCGACCAGCCGACCGTCCATCCAGATGTATTTTGCGGTATCCATGGCAACCATGATAGAGCCTTCCGCCATCGACTGAGAGTCTTGGCGCGGCTTCTCGGACATATGCTTCCCGGTAGTGCGAGAAACGTGAATCGGAATCAGTACGGGCGGACCGAGCCGGACTTTCCCGGTTGCGGGCACACCGGTCGAAGGATTTGTATCGGGGTGTGACTTGAATGAGACCGGAGAGGATCCGCTATGTCGCCAACCGAACCTTCACCCGACCAGAACCAACCCTCGGTCGAGAATGATCGACCAGTTGCTTGAACCTGACAATGGACGGACCTTACGAATTGAACGGGCGCGCGAAGCCCGTGAAAAGGGCAAACGGCTGCGCAAAGGGAAGTCCATCTATGCCGAGTTTCCTCGCTCCCACAGTAAGCGACTCTCGACTTCTCGACTGCTTTTCTCCGCCTTTCCGTTCTATTCCCGTTCTATTCC
>CAZEZF010000031.1:11561-30783 GCA_964516495.1 uncultured Acidimicrobiia bacterium
TCTCGACTTCTCGACTGCTTTTCTCCGCCTTTCCGTTCTATTCCCGTTCTATTCCGGCTAATTAGAAATGGCTCTGACCTGGAGTTCCTCTGCCATCCCGTTCTAATAGGGTTCTATTAACCCCAATTTTTCATGCAGGGGTTTGAATGGGTAACCGAGAGAGACGCAATGAAACAACCGACCCACCTAGCCCAGTCGGTTGTCAGATATTCGGATTAGTGGTTTGAAGAATTGTGGAGTAGTGATATGAGAAATTATAGATTAGTCTGAGGTCATGCTGATCGACCGTCATCTGCGTCACCGCCTTGAGCAGGCCCTTGACACCTTCAGGGTCGTCATGGTTCACGGCCCTCGACAGTCCGGTAAGACGACCCTGGCACGTCTGGTCACCGAATCGCGGCGCGGCGACTACACGACCCTCGACGACGACGCGACACGAGAAGCCGCCCTGAACGACCCGATGACCTTCCTGGCGGAGCACGAGGGTCTCCTCACCGTGGACGAGATCCAGCTAGGAGGTGATCGGGTGGTGAGGGCCATCAAACAGCTGGTGGACGCCGACACCACCCCGGGTCGTTTTCTGCTGACCGGATCGACGAACTTCCTGACCGTGCCCACCGTCAGCGAATCGCTCGCCGGGAGGGTGCGGATTCTGGGTCTGTGGCCCCTGTCGGAAGCCGAGTTGGTGGGTGGCCCGCCGTGTATGTTCGACCGGTGGTTCGATCAGCCGGCCCGGGTTGATCCGGGCAAGCCTGTCGAACGCCGCCGCTACCTCGAGATGCTGTATAGGGGCGGCTACCCCGAGATCGTGAAACTAGAGCCTCACCTACGAGACGATTGGTACGACAGCTATATAGATACGGTCACCCGCCGCGATCTGTTCGAGCTCGCCGACATCCGCCGCAAGGCGGCGTTTCCCTCCCTTCTTCGGTGGCTAGCTGCGACCACCGCAACCGAGATCAACATCACGACAGCCTCCAATCGTCTCGGCATCGACCGCAACACCGTTGTGTCCTATCTGGAATGGCTCCACACCGTATTCCTGATCCACGAACTCCCGGCTTGGTCACGCAACTTCACTTCCCGGGCCGTACGTCGAGCCAAGCTCCATGTCACCGACACGGGTTTGGCGGCGAGCCTGCTCGGGATCGGACCGGAGACGCTGTACCCGGCCACCGCCGTGACCACCGGGGCCCTGTTGGAAACCTTCACGGTCAACGAGATATCCCGCCAACTGACCGCCTCCGGTAGTCGTGTCGGTATGTTCCACTACCGGGACTACCAGAAACGGGAGATAGACCTGATACTCGAACACCGCGACGGGGCAGTGGTAGCGGTCGAGATAAAGGCCACGAGCTCTCCAACCGCCGGACACCTGCGCCATGTCCGCCGACTTCGTGACAAGATGGACGCCGCAGCGCCGGGAACCTTCCGGGCCGGGGTCATGCTCCATACCGGGCCGCAATCCCTGACCGTCGGCGACCGGCTACACCTCCGACCCATCAGCATGCTCTGGACCACTCCCCACTGATCCGACCGGCAAACCCCGCTCAGATGATTACGGTTCCGATCGCCTCCGCCGACGGCGACGCCCAGCCGTCCGGTGACTCCACACATCCGACCCGAATTCGGCGCAAAGGCGTCACCGAACCCTTCGGTTAGCGCTTGAAGAATCCCTATCGATCTTCGTCTTGAGCGGTAGCTTCCCTGAGGTATCGGGCGTGCCAGTCCAGGATGTACTCGAAGCGCTCTACACGGTGGCGAGGGGATCCGCTGCGACTCAGTTCATGCCCCTCATCCGGAAACCGTATCATCTCCACCTCGATCCCATTACGCAGGAGGGCGGTGAACAACTGTTCTCCCTGGCCGATCGGACAACGCAGGTCCTTCTCCGAGTGGATAATCAATGTGGGCGTGTTGATCCGATCGGCATAGGCCAGCGGGCCGGCCTGCCACAAGGCCTCATGGTCGCCGGCCGTAGTCGGATGCAGGTAGAGGCCGGAGAAGTCACGGTTTATATCGGAGGTTCCGCTGAACGACTCCCAGTCGGTGAGGGCTCGTTCCACGACCGCCGATCGGTAACGATCATCCCGGGCGATAGCCCACGCGGTCAAGAACCCTCCGTAGGAACCCCCCATGATCCCGATCCGGTCGGGGTCGAGCCGCGGGTATCTCCGCAGCGCATCGTCCACGACCGCGGTGATGTCCTGCATATCCACCTTCCCCCATCCCTCGCCCGTCACGGCTCGAAGCCAGTCGTGACCCTGACCTTCCGAACCTCTCGGATTGGCGGCTACCACCGCATATCCGGCCGAGACGTAGATCTGGAACTCGTCGAAGAAGTAGAAACCGTACTCGGAGGCCGGACCCCCGTGGATGTTGAGGAGGACCGGGAAAGGACCCTCGCCTTCGGGTAGGTAGACCCAAGTGTCCACCATGACTCCCGGGGCGCTCTCGACCTGAAAGAGATCAGGTTCGACCAGTGCTCCGGTAGAGCGAATATCCTGGTTGAAGCGGGTTAGACACCTCTCGTCCCCGTCGGAGGTCAACTCGTACAACTCGCCCGGACAGGTCGGCGTGGTAGCAGTGAAGGCCAGGCGACCGGATGGGGACCTGGATAGACCTGTTATGTAACGGTCGCCCTCCAGTATCCTGCTCACCTCGCCATCCCGATCGAACTCCACCACCGGGGCCCGGCCTCGGTCCACCATGCCGGTTAGGAACCCTTGGTCCAGCCAGATAGGCCTCTCCAGGGCGGAGGAGGCGGCGAGACCGTTGATGCTCCGGTCGAGGTGTCCGGTAATATCTTCCGGCGGTCGGCCCACCCTCCAGAGTGAACAGACGTAGGGGTAGTCAGGAGCAGGACTCCCGATGCCGTACAGGGCGCCGGAGGGATCATAATCAGCCTGGAAGAACCCGGACCTCCACGCCCGAGTCTCCTCACCTCCCCCCTTGACCTCGATCTCGACTAGTTCGGCGCCGCGTTCAAGAGATCGTGGGTTGTCACGACTGGTCACCACGGTCACTTTCTCACCGTCGGGAGACCAGACCGGATCGGACTCATCCTCGTCCGACGACCCCAACCTACGGGGTTCGGCCTCGCCGGCGGGATCGATCAGGTAAGCGTAGGTTCGACGGTCATTCAGCCAGCCCACATCGTCGAGGCGTACATCGAACCCGCTGATACGACGCGGTTTGCGAGACCGTTCGTCATCGTCAAGGCCGATCCATTCCCCGTACCAACTTGTCGCAAGCAGGAGTATGGATGAACCGTCGGGCGCCCAGGAGGGATACCGTACCCCCAACTCGAAGTCGGTGACGACCCGGGCCTCGCCTCCGTCGGAGGGCATGACCGCCAGCTGCGGACGGTCGGTCTTGCCGCTTCCCTTCCTGATAAAAGCCAGGCTGCGACCGTCCGGCGACCAGCGCGGCGCCGAGTCATGGAGTCCGCGGGTCAGCTGCCGGGCTTCATCCTCCCACAACCAGATAGCGCTCGTGTAACGGTCGTTCTCGATGTCGATAGAGGTAACGACAAAGGCGATGCGGTGTCCGTCCGGATGAATATGAGGATCGGAGACCTGTCTGACTTTGGTGATGTCGGTTGGTTTCATAGTGATCGAGGGTAGCCTCAAAGCCTTCCGGTCTTGTTGCTGGTTCACCACCCACGGCGTATCCTTCAACCCATACGAAGCTCCCGACTCGGCGGACACCGACCTGAGTGTCTTTTGAATCGTCTCGTTGGACGGTAGGATCAATCCGAACGTGACGGATGAATACCTTTCAAGCCACCCGCATACGCGTCTGCGGAGAGTGCAGCGGTGGTTAGTGAAACAGAAACGACCCGACGGATCCACGGGTCGGTGGAATCCCGACGACCGGTCCCGGGTAGTGGCGTACCTTCGGTGGAGGGATGACCGGAAGTGTGGACTCTGCGCTCTGGCGATCAAGCAACCTGACGCCCAGATCGAACACGTCGTCCCTAAGAAGTTCGGTTGGTTCGACATAAAAGGCAACAAGCAAGGCCGCCGCGCAATCGCAGGCCGAGAGTGGCGATCCAGATTGCATCATCCGGACAATCTGCAGGTGGCGCATCAGTATTGCAACCGGGCGAAGGGTAACACTCCGGATCCCCTGAACTGGCGACATCCTGACCTACGTCCTCTTCCGGTTGCTGAGCGCAGGACAGAGCCAACACTTCTCTGGATCCCATCAGGCTTCGAGGCATCTCCGACTACCGGGGATCTGCCGATCCGCATAGAAAACGTTCCTGCCTCAAGCCGACGAATCCAAGAGCAGGCGACAAGCCCCTCCTCCAACCCGCCCCTCTCAGGACACTCTGACGACGAACTGCTTCATCTGCTCAAGGAGTGGCGGAAATCGAAGGCTCGTGACCAAAACAAACCTGCATTTACGATTCTCACTGATCGAACTCTTCATGAATTGGTCTCAACCCGGCCGCGCCGCCTTCGAGAGATCAACAAGGTATACGGCATCGGACCGGCCAAACTCGACCGCTACGGCCAGGAGATCCTTGATCTGATTAGGGGCTCGCGCTAACGAGTCAACCAGCATGTCCGGTGTGAGATCGGTTCGGCTCGCCGAGCTAGGGTATGTTTGCAGCCAACTGCGGCAAGTGGGACAAAGGGGACTCGATAAGCGGTCTCCCTGAGTGGGAATCAGACTCGAAAGGTCTCTTGGCGGTACAATCTTCGACAGGCGTGGATAGGATTCTCGCTTCGTGGTTCGGATCCGGACTGGTCCTGCGCCGTCTGCGTGGGTCGGACGCCGGGTCGGGCACCGTGGGAGGGTTGGTCGCTTTGGCGCCGGCCTTGCTGATCGCTCAGGCGGGTTGGGTCGTCCAGCTGGGCGCCGCCATCCTGGTCACGGTCGGATCGGTCTGGGCTAGCTCACGCTTCGCCGGGGAGGGTGATCCCGGCTGGGTGGTAATCGATGAGGCGGCGGGTACCTTCATCGCCGTTATCGGGGTATCGACGGGACCGGCCTTGGTGGGATTCATCGTTTTCCGAATCGCCGACATCACCAAGCGGTTCCCCCTGGTCAGAAAGGCCGAGCAACTACCGGGCGGTTGGGGTATTACCGCCGATGACCTGGTGGCCGGTTTGTGGGGTCTGGCTGCGGCGTGGATCGCCCAGGCTGCCATAGGATAAGGGGCTCGAACCCGTTTTCAGGCGGGGAAGCCGAAGTACCAGAACCAGGCCGCGGCCCCGATCACGGCGGCATAAAGCGCCAGCCGCAGCAGCTTCCGGATCAACCACCACCCGACCATCACAGTGGCCGCCACCGCCACCATCAGCACTACATCGGACGGAATCATGTCGCGATACGGCTCGATCAGGGAAAGCGCGCCATCAATCAAACCATCGATGTCCACCTGACCGAACAATCGGAAGCCTGATACACGTCCCGGGTAGGTCAAGACCGCGGCGCCCCGCTACAGCCCGGCCCGGTCCCTGATGAGGCGACTTGCCAGCTTGGGATCGGCTTTGCCTCGGGTTTCCCGCATAACTCTTCCCACAAAGAACCCGATCAGCTTTGCCTCCCCGTTCCGGAGGCGGGCGAACTCGGCGGGATGCGCATCAATAACGACCGCCAAAGCCGTCTCCAGGACATCGGTATCCGAAATCTGGAGGAGGTCCCGGGAAGCAGCCACCTCCTCCGGGTCTCCCTCGCCGGACATCACTCCCGCCAACACCTCACGCGCCGCCGAGACCGACACCGCCGATCGACCGATCATCGACAGGAGTTCCCCCAGCTGTCTGCCGGTGAGCGATACATCATCGACCTTATCGGATCTTCTTCGCAGGATGGCCACCACCTCTCCGGTAACCCAGTTACAGGCCTGCGTCGGAGCGGCGCCCGCCTCTATCGTCTCGTCGAAGAGTCTCCGGAGGTAATCGTCAGCCCCTGCCAGGGTGGCGGCCTGGGCCGGGTCGATTCCCAGTCTCTCGTAACGGGAGCGCCGTTGGGCAGGTAATTCGGGGAGTCGGGCGGCAACCCGTTCCTTCCAGGAATCATCGATCTCCAACGGCACCAGGTCCGGATCAGGGAAATAGCGGTAGTCTGAACTTCCCTCCTTCACCCGACCGCCTCTCGTCACGCCGGCCTCCTCGTCCCAATGCCGGGTTTCCATGACAATGCGTTCTCCGGCCATCAACCGGGCCGTCTGGCGCTGGATCTCGTATGTCACAGCCCGCTCGAGCGACCGGAAGGAGTTCATGTTCTTGATCTCGACCTTGGTCCCCAGCGGGACCTCGGGACCGGAGCGTACCGACACGTTGGCGTCGAACCGGATGGAGCCCTCTTCGAGCCTGGCATCGGAAACACCCAGCGCGTCCACCAGCAGGCGCAATTCCTGGGCGTAGGCGCGGGCTTGTGCAGCCGAGTGGATGTCGGGCCGGGTAACGATCTCGACCAGGGGCACGCCCGACCGGTTGAAGTCGATGAGCGAATAATCAGCCGCGGTGATGCGACCGTCCCCACCGACATGGGTGCTCTTGCCGGTGTCCTCCTCCTGGTGAACCCGCTCGATACCCACCCTGGCATCCCGGTCGCCCCCTACATCGAGATGACCGTCAACGCATACCGGAAGATCGAACTGGGATATCTGGTAGTTCTTAGGTAGATCGGCGTAGAAGTAGTTCTTGCGATGGAAAATCGGCCGAGGGTTTATCGAGCAGTTGAGAGCCAGGCCGATCAGCATGATCCGATTGATCGCCTCCCGATTAGGAACCGGAAGCGCCCCCGGAAGCCCTAGACATACCGGACATATGTTGGTATTCGGAGGAGCGTCGAAGCGGGCCGGACACCCGCAGAACATCTTGGAGCGCGTCGATAGCTCGACATGGGTCTCCAGACCGATAACCGCCTCCCAACTCACCGTACACCTCCTCTCAACCCCACCTCCGGGTCAAACGGTACGGTGGTGTCGAAACCCGCCAGCGCCTCGACCGCTTCGGCAACCTGAAACATGACGGCTTCACCTAGCGCCGGGGCCATCACCTGGAAACCGATGGGAAGATCATCGCCGTCCGCCCCCACAGGAACGCTGATCGCCGGATGACCGGCCAGATTCGAGGGAATCGTGCAGACATCGCTGACATACATGGAGAGCGGATCCGCGGTACGGTCCCCCAGGAGAAAGGCGGTCGTAGGGCTGGTAGGCGACACCAGGACATCGCATTGCTCGTAGGCGCGGGCGAAGTCCTGGCGGATAAGGGTACGAACCTTCTGAGCCTGGCCGTAGAACGCCTCGTGATATCCGGCGGAGAGGGCGAACGTGCCCAACAGCACTCGTCGGGTCACCTCCGGACCGAACCCCTCGGCGCGGCTGGCGGACATCATCTCCTCGGTGGTGGCGCCCTCCACCCGGCGCCCGTAGCGAACACCGTCGAAGCGAGCCAGATTCGCCGAACACTCGGCGGGGGCGATCAGATAGTAAGAGGAAAGACCCTCCACCGTGAAGGGTAGGGCAACCTCGACCAGGTTCGCTCCGGCTTGTTCCATCGCGACGACCATCGCGGCGCAGGAAGCCTCGACGTCGGGGGCCATCCCCTCCGCTCCTCCCAGGTCGGGAACCACTCCGACCCGGACCCCTTCGAGGCCCCTGCCCAGTCTCGAACGGGACGGTTCCAGTCGACCTGGGTAGGAGGTGGCGTCCAGAGGGTCGTGGCCGCTGACGGCGTCGAGCAGGACGGCGGCGTCCTCCACGGTGTGGGTCAGAGGGCCGATCTGGTCGAGCGAGGATGCGAAGGCTATCAGCCCATAGCGGCTTACCGCGCCGTAGGTGGGCTTGCATCCCACCACACCGCAGAGCGAAGCGGGTTGGCGGATCGATCCCCCGGTATCGGAGCCGAGCGCCCCGAAGGCCATCCGGGCGGCCACCGCCGCTGCGCTTCCACCCGACGAACCGCCGGGAACCCGGTCCGTGTGCCATGGGTTGCGGGTGGGACCGAACGCCGAGTTCTCGGTTGAGGAACCCATGGCGAACTCGTCGAGGTTGGTCTTGCCGATAATGAGCGCCCCCGATTCACGCAGGCGGGTCACCACCGTGGCGTCGTAGGGCGGTTTGTATCCGGCCAGTATCCTCGAACCGGCGGTAGTTTCCATTCCCCTGGTGGCCATGTTGTCCTTGAGGGCGATCGGGATCCCGTGCAGCGGCCCCCGGTCATTACCGGCCGCCAGGGCCCGGTCGGCTTCCCGGGCCGCTTCGATAAGACCCTCGGAGTCCAGCGTGAGGTAGGCGTGTACCTGCGCCTCCACCATCGCGGCGCGTTCCAGGACCTGTTCGGCCAGCCGGACCGACGTGGTAGCACCCTCCCGCAGTTCCCGGCCCGCCGCAGCTATCGAAAACGATCCCATCATCCGGTATCAAGGGCTGGAGGGACCCGGAAGAGCTCACCTCGTACGCTCGGCGCCTGACCGAGCACCTCCTCACGGTCGAGCACCGTTTCGGGTGTGACCCGGTCCTCTCGGAAACGGTTGGTCATCGGCAGAGGATGTGAGGTGGGTTCCACCCCTTCGGTATCCACCGCCTGGATGCGGGCGATGTGGGTGAGAAGTTCCCGGCATTGTTTTCCGTATAAGGCGAGTTCGTCCGGTGACAGCCGAAGTCGGGCCAGGCGCGCTACATGGGAGATGTCGATATCTACGGGCATGCCTGGGATTCTAATCCCTGTAGCCGGTTCGCCACATATAAAAGGCTCTGGTACCAGTATCATGGCTCAGGAAAGAACGCGAAAAACGCCCGCGGGTAGATCCCTCCCCGGCGGGCCCTCCCCCACCGCCACCACCTTTTGGCCGGGACGCGACCCTCCATACCCCGGTCGGGGCAGTCCCGAACGAATATGATCCCTTTCACACGGTCCTGGTCGACGTCAGAAGCGGACCGCCGGTAATTACGGTAAACAACAACATACACAGGGGGTAGGACAGAAACGATCCCCAAGCCCCGGCGGCGTCGTCGGCTGGGAAACCAGGACGGATCCCGGTCGCCTAATCCGGCTCTTGCGGGCTTTATAGACCGAGCGAATAAAGAATCAGGACGACTCGCCGACGGTTGGTAAACTACCTGTTGGAGTATTCGCGGCCAGCGGACCACCCCTGTGTAAGGGCTTTTAACCTCCGAGGATCAGAAGACGGTAGCCTGCCGCAACGGTCGTGTAGGAAAGGGCCGGATGAGGTTACTGCTGGCGGCTGCGGAATGCTCACCGTTGGCCCGTACCGGTGGCTTGGGCGAGGCGGTAGCCGGCCTGGCCGGAGCGCTCGCCAGGGCAGGGACCGAAGTCACGGTGGCGATTCCACGCTACCGGTTCTTGGTCGGTCTCGGTACCGAAGAGGAATGCCCCTCTCCCACCGGGTCTCTCTGGAGGGTCACTACCGGTGACTTCCCCGTTCTCCTGGTGGATGACCCCGAGTCGTTCGACCGGGACGGGATCTACGGACCGGCGCCCGGATCGGGATATGACGATCAGTGGCGCCGTTTCGGTCGCTTCTCGGCCACGGTGCGAACGTTGGCGGAGGATTACGATCTATTACATCTGCATGACGCCCATACGGGCCCGGCGGCGCTTCACGCCCCCGTCAAGACTGTCTTCACCATCCACAACGCCTTATACCCGATTCTCGGCCCTCTCCGTGAAACGGCGGAAGTCGTAGACGCCGACAGCCGTGACGTGGCGCCGGGAGGACCTCTCGAATGGTACGGCCAAGCCCATTTTCTCAAGGCCGGGACAGTCGGCGCCGACGCGGTCACCACCGTCAGCCCCACGTTCGCCCGCCAACTGGTATCCGATCCGTCGCTGTCAGGCGGGCTCGACGGTGTTATCAAGGCTCTGGAACGACCGATAGGCGGCATCCTCAACGGAATCGACGCCACCGCTTGGGATCCGGCTCATGATCCAGCCCTTCCCGTGCCCTTCTCACCATCCGAACTTGCCGGTCGGGCGCAGGCCCGGACAGTTTTGAGGAAGAGATCGCGCCTTGATAACGGTCGGATGCTGTTGGGAATGGTCACCCGCCTGACCGAACAGAAGGGTATAGCCCTCATGAACCCGTCAATAGACCAGCTGGTCCGAGAGGGATATCGATTTGCCGTAGTCGGAAACGGGGACCTTGACGGAATGGTCGATACGTGGGCGGCCCGGTATCCGGATGCGGTCTGGCACGCTCCGTATAGTGAGGAACTGGCTCGCCTGGTATCAGCCGGGATCGACACCTTCCTAATGCCCTCCCGCTTCGAGCCGTGTGGCCTGGGTCAGATGTACGCCATGCGTTACGGAGCGGTTCCACTGGTGCGGCTCACCGGAGGTCTGGCCGATACGGTAATCGACTTGGACGAAGACCCGTTGCATGGAACCGGGTTCGGTTTCAGGTCGTTCACATCGAGGAGCCTCCTGAAAACCATCCGGCGAGCCGGACGGATATTCACCCACCATCCCGACGTCTGGAGCGGATTGCAGCGTCGAGGGATGTCAGCCGATTTCTCCTGGGACGGCGCGTCCGCCCGGTACCTGGACCTGTACCGGTCCCTACAGGGGTAACGCCCTCTATGTCAACCACCACGATCCGCGCTCCCGGCGGCTTCCCGGGCGGTGTACGAACCACCTTTGTATAGGGCTCTTCTGTATAGGGCTCTTCACCGCCCACCTATGAGCTTGAAGCCAGCGCCGCCAAGAGACCTTCGTGATCATCGGTCCCGATCAAGAACCTCTTCCCGTCGGTGCGGGTCAGCAATACCGTATCCCGGCCCCAGACATTCCACATCCAACCTTTGGGCGCAGAGCGGATCCCCAGCCCATACCACCACGGGATACGGAAATACTCGGACGAAACGATGGCGCCCCTCTCGATCCGCTTTCTCGGCCAGCCCAAGGAATACACCAACTCGACATGGGAACGGGTAACCGTCACCATAAGGCTCCTGAAACCGAGAAAGTACCCCGTGACAAGAACCAGCGGCGCCATAAGACCGGCCAGTAGCCGTGTCACTTCCGCCGGCTCGATCCCGATTATCAACCAAATGGCCATAACCACCACGATCCATCCGTAGTACATAGGTACCGCCACCGCCGGCTTGATACGCTGCCTGTTGCTATACAGAACGGGGTCCCCCATGTCAGGCGCCGATCAGGAACCGTTTCAGCGCCTCGAAGGCAGGGTCCACGTTGGCGATCAGGACGCTCTCATCCGCCCGATGGGCCTGGGCCGTTTCCCCCGGACCGTAGTTGACCGCCGGGATGCCGTATCGCGCCAGGCGGGCCACATCGGTCCAGGCTTGCTTAGGGGTGACCGGCGCCCCGGAAATCTCGATGAGCCGCTCCAGGTATGGGTTGCCTTCGGGCACCGGCGCCCCATCTACACATTCGTGTATCTCGATCATGTCGGCCGCTAAGGCCACCTCCTCCAACCTCGCCACGGCGTCGGATCCGGTTCGGTTCGGAGGGAACCGATAGTTCAGGTGGAGATCGAACGTGGAGGGGATTACGTTGTTGGCCACCCCTGCCGCGGCCCTGGTTACCGAGAACACCTCGTAGAAGGTCAATCCGGCAATCTCGACGGGTTGCGGGGACCTCTCATGAAGCTCGGCCAGCCAGCTGCCGGCCTTGGTCACCGCGTTCTCACCCAGCCAAGGTCGAGCGCTGTGGGCGGCCCTGCCTTCGAACCGGACGGTGGCGTTGATCACCCCCTGGCAACCCAGCTGCAACTCCAGATCGGTGGGTTCGGCCACCACGGCGAAATCCGCCTCGGACAGCCAGGAGAAACGTTGCAACACCGGCTCCAGGCCGTTCCGGGCGTCAGGCCCTTCTTCGCAGTCGTAGAAGACACCGATCACATCAAACGGGCCGGCGCGCACCCCCGGGTCTTCGAGCAGGTGAACCATGACGGCGATACCGGACTTCATGTCGGATGCCCCCAGACCGAACAACCTCTCGCCCTCGATGCGGGCGGGACCTTGGCCCTGCTCCGGAACGGTGTCGATATGACCGACCAGCAGGACCGACGGGCGACCTGTATATGAGCCGACCACCAGGCTGTTACGGGACCGATGGATATCAGCTGCCGAGTAGGCGGCCCCCAACCTCCGCGACAGCGCTTCACATAGGCGACCTTCTTCCCCGATCACGGATGGGATGTCAACAAGCCAGACAAGGGTGTCCAGCAACGTCACACAGAAACCTCGAAAGTGCGGAGTACATGGTTGAGAGAGGTCCGGGAATCGGTCTGAGCCGAGCGACGACCGATGATATACGCACAGGCGAGTTGCGCCGCGCCACCCGGGAACTCCTTGGACCTGGTACCCGGCACCACCACCGAGCGGGCCGGCACCCGACCTCGATACTCGACCCGTTCCTCACCGGTGAGATCAATGATCGGCGTCGAAGCGGTAATCGTAACGTTGGCGGCCAGGACCGCTCCCTCTTCGACCAGCGCCCCTTCCGTGACGATGCAGCGGCTCCCGATGAACGCCTCGTCCTCGACGATCACCGGACGGGCGTTAGGCGGCTCCAGGACCCCGCCGATTCCGACTCCTCCCGCAAGATGGACATTGGAACCTATCTGAGCGCATGAGCCGACGGTTGCCCAAGTGTCCACCATGGCCCCGGATGCCACATAGGCGCCGATGTTCACGTATCCCGGCATCACGATGACGCCGGGTTCGCAGAAAGCCCCGTAGCGAACCACCCCGGGCGGCACCACCCTCACACCCGCTTCCGCAAGGTTTTGCTTGGTAGGGATCTTGTCGTGGAATTGGAGCGGTCCCGACTGCATTACCCCCATCTCGGTGAGGCCGAAGTAGAGAAGGATGGCCTGTTTGATCCACTCGTTCACCACCCAGGCGCCGTCGATCTTCTCGGCTATCCGGATCTCTCCGGCGTCAAGCCGCTCGACGGTGTTCAAAACCGCCTCCCTGGCATCTTGAAGCGCTTCCAGATCGCGGTAGGCAGCCTCGATCAGTTGTTGCTCAGACAATTTCTCACCACCTCTACCGCCTCCTCGCATTCGTCCAGTGTGGGAACCATAGCCAAGCGTACATACCCCTCGCCGCCCTGACCGAAAACCCGGCCCGGCGAAACGACCACTCCATGTTCGAGTAACCGGGCAGCAAACTCCAAATCATCTTTCACCTCCAGCCAGATGTACAGTCCGGCTCGAGAAGCTATGGCCGGATATCCCAGGTCGGCGAACGCCTCGGTGAGTATCTCCCTCTTACGCTTGAACACCTCCCGGCGCAAGGCGACATGATGGTCGTCACTCCATGCCGCGATGGCGGCCGCCTGGGTGAACTCGGGAGGAGCGGTTCCTGTCCCGGTCCGCAACGACTTCAGGGCGCTTATAGCCCGGGCATCCCCGACCATCGCCCCGCTCCGGTATCCGGTCATGCCGCTTCGCTTGGACAGACTGAGATAGACGATGACCCCCTCCGTTCCTCCCGACTCCAGGACCGAAGGCGGCGGCTCGTCATCGTAGAGATCTACATAGCATTCATCAGAGCACAGCAACACATCGTGATCAACCGCCCGCTCCCGGAAGGCGGCGAGTTCGTCATGAGGAATGACCGAACCCGAAGGGTTGTGGGGGTTGCAGAGCCACACTATGCGCGCCCGCCGCCATGTCTCAGCGGGAATGTCCGACGCCCGGAACACGAAGTCTCCGGACAGGGGGATCGGGAAAGGGACCGCCCCGGCCAACCGTCCTCCCCGTTCGTAGATCGTGTAGCCGGGCGTAGCCCACACCACCCCCTCACCCGTCGCCCGGTCTATGAAGGCGAGGGGTGTGGAGAATATGGACTCCTTGGACCCGGTGGTCGGTAACACCTCGGAATCGGGATCGACCACCACGCCAAACCGCCTTTCTATGTAGTCGGCGATGGCCTGCCGCAGCCCGGGTAGTCCGAGAACGGTCGGGTATTGGGACACCGAAGGTACGGCCGCTTTCAGCGCCTCCGGAATGAAGGGAGCGGTGGGCTCCCTCGGATCGCCGATCGAGAAATCCACCAGGGGCCTGCCTGCGTCCCTCAAGTTTCGGGCGCGGTCCTGGATGGCGGACATGGCATTCGAGCCGATATTGCCGAGCACCGGGTTTATACGCACGGGACTGAGGCTAGCCCAAACCCGCTCCCGGCGTTATTCACCAACTCATGGTGTCCTGAATCTTCGTTTCTTTTGTCTGGGGGGCGGTGTCGTGGTGAGAGGGCCGGTTTTTGTCCTACCCGTGTTCCATACTGGTAGGTAACCGTAAACCTTCGGCTGACTCAGGTTTTGGTTTGGTTGAGCCGGGGCGCCAAGCGGCCCTTCTAAGGTACCGGACGGGCCGGGCCGGGATCATGTTGAACGTGCTACCCCTGGTCGGGGGTATGGCGGAACGCGTTTCGACGCTAAGGCGGCGGCGGTTGGGGGTGGGACCCGCTGGGGGAGTCAGCCACGACCGGAGGGTTGTTTTTCGCGGTCTCGGGTCCCTTGGCAGGTAGCGCGAAAGGCAAACACGGTTCTTGACCCCAATTTTTCATGGCAGGGGTTTGAATGGTTAGCCGAGAGAAATGAAATGAACCAGATGACCCGGAAAGATAGCTGAGTCGTGGCCTCGCCTGGCGGAGCGACCCTTCACCCGCAAGGGTGAACACCGGGACGACCCACGAAAGTGGACTTGACCTTGGTCCTTTCTACATCGGTGTAGCTGGGGTATCAAGAATCAGGGCCAGTCAACAAATCCAGGAATCAGGAAACCCAGGCGAGGTACCCCAGGAGCATGTGCAGGGGGGTGATGTATCAACAGCCGATGTTGTGACCAGGTATTGCGAATCGCCGAACCGCGCTACCTTCGTCTCGGATGCCCTCCCGTAGTCCTCCTACCCGAAACCCGGACCCGGACCGGACGAGAGCCCGGTCCTTTCGACACCTGTCCTGGTATCGGGAATGGCATGCATCCTCATCCCCCGTACAATCGACAGCCAGATGACAGACCGGATGTACCTTTTCGTGTTTCTCGCGCTCGGATCAGTAGCCTTGGCGGTGGTGGTCCTGGCTTTCCTCTTCGGATCACCGGAGACACGCCGGGAGAGCCTGCCGACAGTTATCGAGGAGGTATCTCCGCTACCCGGAAGCCAGGTACCCATGCAAACACCGATCGAAGTGGATATGCCGGTGGGCTACCGGGTGGAGATGTTCGTTGACGGGTTCCGCCTTCCGGATTCGGAGGTCCGGTTTGTGGAAGGAACCGGCGTTCACTCCTGGAGACCCACCCGATCCTCGACAATCGCCTGGGGTCCTGGACCACACACGGTCCTGGTTCGATGGAGAAAGCTCAGCGGACTTCCGGACGAAGGACAACACGAATGGAGCTTCAGAGTCTTCTAGAGACTACGGCATCACCTTCGGGTTTGGCCCTTCCGTCTCCCACATGCCCGCGGGTTCCGCATCGCCCGCCGTATACATAACCGCATATTCCCTTCTACCCCGGTTCTGGGTACAGCGGTTGAACGATCATCCGTCCCTTGAGGTATTCTCCGTAGGGCTTCCACTCGTCTGGTAGCCGACAGGAACCAGCAATACCGATCAGGGGAACCACAAACTGTCAACCCCTGATCCTGGCGATGGCCCGCCACGGCGTGGTTCGGCGTGCGCGAGGATGGGTATCCCAACGCTTCAACTCCCTCAGCTGCTTCCGATTCATCGGTTTCACATGAGAAAGAACCCGATCGCGGATCTCGGTCCGCCATGTCGGATCGCACAACTCGAACGTGGGGGCATGGACGCGGGTGGGCCAACCGGACTTGATCTTCGGCAACCCGCGCATGCGGGAGGTGAGAAAGGTCGGCAGGTCGGGGGATCTCCCTCGGGCATAGGCGAAGATGTGCCCGGTTTGCAGAGGCCGGCGTTCAAGGAACGTATGTACCTCCGGACGGTCGTACGGTTCCCAAACCGGTTGATAGCCGGGTTCGATCACCGACCTGATCAACTCCCGCCGGAGGCACTTGACACATTGCAGACAGGCCGCCCCGTCCCGTGATGTACAAAAGAACACGGCGCCGCGTCTCAGCAGATCAAGCGAGAGCTTCATGGTCACATATCCGCTGACCCCACACACCGGCGAGAAGACGGGCAGACCGATCTCGTCGAATGCCGATTGCCAGTAGTTACCGGTGCTCCCATGCCAACGGCGAGCGCCGAAACGATTCCAATACCTGGTACCACCGGCGAGCAACGTACTGCTGATCGTGGCCCCCATCAGGACCATGCCGAAGTCATAGTCGGTAGCCATCAGAAGGGAGGTGGCGAAAGCACATGTCCATCCGTGCCAACCGCCGGGACGGGACACGAATCTCTGGTTGCTGGTTACCAGGGCGCCACGGTCGGGACCCAGGCTGCGCACCACTTCGTGGGACCGTGACGGCGCCAGTTGACCTTCCCTCAGGTGTGCCTCCTGCACCACGTAGGCCTCCGGAAACATCACCCGAACCGCAGTCGAATCGATCCCGCCGCCGAATGAGAGAACGGTTTTCGAACCCCGGTACCTATCGAGCCCGGGATCTACATTGTCGAACCGGAAAGGCCGGTCGAAGCTGGCCTTGTCGAAAGCCTTGACGAGCCTTCGGGACACCGGCATCGGAAGCACGACCCTTTGCCCGATGAACGGATAGAAGATGATCAAACATAGTAGACCCAACAGGTCCGGATGGATTGACCTCACTCCGTAGTCGAACGTTATGTCGTCACCGGAATAGCGGATCTCGTCGAACGATCCCTCCTGTCTGTGTCCGATGTGGCGGTCGCTCAACTCGAAATGAGCGCGAATAGTGGAACCTTCGGCGTTGGACTCGAACTCGAAGATCATATGATCCGACCGCGCATAGCCGTAGACTACCTCCCCGCCATCGAGTCGGCCGGAGAGCGGAATACGCGGACAACCCTGGTGACGATCAGGGAGATGGCGGTGCGGAGAGAATCCGGCGGGCAGGCCGTCCTCGGACCGGATGCTACCCTGGCGGGAGCAACAAGACGGTATCGGGCGCCGAGGTTCCCCGGGGACGCCCTTCGTGGTCTCCTTGCCCCTCCGGATCCGTTCTGTCAATCCTCCGGAGCCGAAACACATGCAAGACCAAGCATCGCCCGCCGACTTGGACGGTCTGATTGCGGCCATGCCCAAGGCCGAACTGCACGTCCACCTCGAGGGTTCCGTCAGTCCGGCTACGGCGGTGAAGATGGCCAAACGCCACGGCTTGGAGGCCACCCTGCCCACCACTGACCCCGACCGGCTCGGCGACTGGTTCGTGTTCAGGAACTTCAGCGATTTCGTCCGGGTGATCGCCCGTATCCAGAATCTGATCCGGACCCCGGATGACTTCGCCCTCGCGGTCTACGAGGTAGGCGGCCACATGGCGGAGCAGAACATCCGATACGCCGAACTTACCGTAACCCCCTACAACCACACCCACATATTCGACAAGGGTCTGGCCATCGGGGACATTCTCAACGGTCTCGATGAGGGGTACCGGAGAGTCCGGGCCGAGTTCGATTTGGAAATCCGATGGGTGTTCGACATCTCCAGAAACTTCTGCTTCTCCGGTCCGGGCGGCGGCTACGAGCCGGAACCGGCCGAGGTAACCCTGCAATACGCGCTGGCCGGACAGGAGCACAGGGTGATCGGACTGGGCATCGGCGGCAACGAACATGGACGACCGGCGGAACCGTTCGCCCACGCCTTCCGGCAGGCTAAACGAGCAGGCCTCAAGAGCCTCCCCCACGCAGGCGAGACCCTCCAACCGTGGGGCGCGGACCACATCAGGGAATCAATAGAAATACTTGAAGCCGACCGCATCGGACACGGTGTAGGGGCCATCCGAGATCCACACCTTCTCACCACCCTGCTAGACAGAGGAATACCCCTGGAGTTGTGCCCTACCAGCAACCTCAGCACCCGAGTTTGCGAGAAGGCCGCCCTGCACCCCTTCCCGCATCTCGACCGCATGGGATTGACAGTCACCGTCAACAGTGACGACCCTCCTCTGTTCGGGACCACACTCAACGACGAATACCGGCTGCTGGCCACCAGATTCAACTACCGAGCATCCGACCTTGCCCGAATCGCTCGAAACGCCTTCGACTCCGCCATGTGCGAACCGGAACTACGCTCGTCCATGCTGCGCGAGTTCGACACCTGGGCAAACACCCGACAAGAACTGCTCCCTCCCCGACACAGCCGTGCATAACACCTCAGCGTCCTACGCCACCTCGCCTGAGCGACCCGACTCCTCTACTAGCCCTGATTTTTGATGCCCCGGACATACCGAACTCAAAAAGGCCATGTCAAGCGCAGCATCGTGGGGCGTCCCGGTGCTCACCCTGCGGTGAAGCATCACGCTCCGGCTAGGCGAGGCCACGACGTAGCTATCTCCCAGGTTCCTGTGGTTCATTTCATCTCTCTCGGCTACCCATCCAAACCCCTGCATAAAAAATTGGGGTTAAGAATTGGGGCTAGCATTGCCCCATTACCTCGATTGCAGTCGGCGAAGGAATCCATGGGAGATCGGAGGATGGTCCGACATGGCGGTATTCGATAAGTCGGCGGTCGACAAGGATTCAGTCCAGTACGCCACCCGGATCAGGCGGGGAGATGTGGGCCGTTACGCGCTCCTGCCGGGCGACCCGGCCCGAGTTGATCGGATCGCA
The DNA here is from genome assembly GCA_964516495.1 of uncultured Acidimicrobiia bacterium. GTDB lineage: Bacteria > Actinomycetota > Acidimicrobiia > Spongiisociales > Spongiisociaceae > JAPPFW01. Next base: position 30,248 of record CAZEZF010000031.1, read on the forward strand.
GCCCATTTGGACAGTTCCAGGCTGGTGGCGCACAGCCGGGAGTTCCGGACCATCACGGGAACGTATCGGGACATCTCGGTGAGCGCCATGTCGACCGGTGTCGGGTGCCCGTCCGCCTCCATCGCGGTCGAGGAGTTGGTGAACGCCGGAGCAACCCACTTCATAAGGGTGGGAAGTACGGCGGGTCTCCAGCCTGGGATCAAGACGGGCGACATCGTCATCAACACCGGAACCATGCGTAATGACGGCACCTCCCGCGCCTACGTACCGGACAACTATCCTGCCGTCGCCGACCACTTCCTCGTCCATGCCCTCATCAAGGCGGCACGCCCGAGACAGCGGGAACACAGATTCGGGTTGCATATCGGCCTGGGCGCCTGTGACGACGCCTTCTATGCCGAGACACCCGAGTGGATCGAACGCCATGCAAGGCTCGCACTCCTCAACATCGAGATGGAGAGCTCGGCCATCTTCACGGTGGCTCAGCTTCGGGGCGCCCACGCTGCGATGGTATGCGGGGTATCGGGCAGCCTGGT
>CAZEZF010000032.1:0-30127 GCA_964516495.1 uncultured Acidimicrobiia bacterium
GGTTTCCCTAAACCCGCACCCAGACATGTCAACCTCGCGGAGGGAGGGCCGCGGCCACCAAGTCCGACACCCGCCTCACGCCGTGACGCCGGCACCATCGGATCAATTCCCGGTCGATGCGCGTAACAGCCCGCGGCTCGGCAAAGTGGACGGTCCCGATCGCCACCGCCGAGGCGCCTGCCATGAGGAACTCGATCGCATCAGAACCCCTGGTAACTCCTCCGCATCCGACGATGGGGAACCCCGGTAAGGCTGCGGCCACCTCGGTTACGCATCTCAAGGCGATCGGCTTCAGAGGAGGACCCGAGTAGCCGCCCGAGATGGTCGACAGGCGCGGGCGGCGGGCCTCGATATCGATGGTCGCTCCCCAGACGGTGTTGGTAAGCACCACCCAGTCGGCGCCTACATCCCGGACCGCCCGGGCCACGGCGACGATATCGGACGCGTTGGGCGACAGTTTGGCCGATATCGGTATCGAAACGCACTTCCGCACCGATTCGATCACCCGGGCAGAGGCGGCCGGATCCAAGGCGATCAGACCATGGCCGTCAAGGTTCGGGCACGACAGATTGACTTCCACAGCCTGCACTCCGGCTTCTTCAAGGTCTTGGGCAACCCGTGCGAAACCCTCAGGGGTGTGACCGACCGCTGATCCCCAGACCGGCGCCCCGACATCGGCGAGCAAGGGACCGAACTCACCCACCCAGGCGTCGATCCCAGGATTCTGGATCCCTATGGAGTTGAGCATCCCGGGACCAGCCGGGGCTAGGCGGGGAGGCGGATTACCGTCCCAGGGTTCCGGCGCCACCGACTTCGCCGTCAGAGCCCCGTAAGGCTGCGCTGACGCCACACCCACAAAGTCGACCGCCGATCCCACCGTCCCTGAAGCTCCCACGAACGGCGACCGGAGGGTCACCGGCCCCAGACGGGTCGTCCGATCGATCATGTGTGCCAGTCCTGAAGACTCCTCACCTTGTAGACATCCTCGGCCGAACCTTTCAGGCTGCGTATCACCGCCTCCGCCCCGGCCACCGTGGTAACGATCGGAACCCCGCGGGACAGGGCCGCTCGTCTCATCCTACGGCCGTCGCCGCGCGCTCTTCGACCCTGCGGGGTGTTGATTACCATGTCCACCTCGCCCGACTCGATCCGATCGACCGTATCGTTCGGACCCTCCCCGACTTTGTTCACCGATTCTGCGGGAATGTCACGATTGCGCAGGAACGCCGCGGTGCCCGGCGAAGCAAGCAGGTGGAAACCGAGCCGATGAAGGTCAGCCCCAACCATGCCTCCGGCCTGCTTGTCCTGATCGGAAAAGGAGAGGAATACGGTACCTGAGACGGGAATGGCGCACCCGGCCGCCATCATCGCCTTGGCGTAGGCTGTTCCGGGCGCGGGACCGATACCCATCACCTCCCCGGTTGCCCGCATTTCTGGCCCGAGAAGCGTGTCCTCCTCCGGGAAGCGATCCCATGGGAGGACTGCCTCCTTAACAGCCACAAAGCGGGGGGCCTCCGGATCGACCGGCATGCCTTCGGCGGACAACTCCTCGATCGTGGCGCCCAGCATGACACGCGAGGCGAGCTTTGCGAGGGGCACTCCGGAAGCCTTCGACACGAACGGAACCGTCCGGGAACCGCGCGGGTTGGCTTCCAAGATAAAAACTTCATCGTCTTTCACGGCAAACTGGATGTTGATAAGGCCCCTCACCTCCAGCGCCTCCGCGAGTGCACCGGTGGCCTCCAATATCGTCCGTCGAGCGGGGACGCCGATCGTGGGCGGAGGGATGACGCAGGCGGAGTCTCCCGAGTGAACCCCGGCCTCCTCCACATGCTCCATAACCCCGCCTACGAGTAACTGTCGCCCGTCATAGATGGCGTCTACATCGACTTCAACGGCGGCCTCGAGAAACCGGTCGATAAGAATGGGCGCCGCGAATACATCTGTCCCCGATTCATCTCCCTGGTAAAGATCCTCCAGGTAGGACGACATTTCCTCACTGGAGTAGATGACCCGCATCGCTCGACCGCCCAGAACGTAGGAGGGACGTACGAGAACAGGGAGACCGATGCGCTCCACAACCCGGTGCGCCTCCGCCGGGCTGCTGGCCGTACCATGCGACGGCTGGGCGATTCCCAGGTCTCGACATAGTTCCGAGAAGCGTTCCCGGTCCTCCGCCGCGTCGATCCGATCAGGAGGCGTACCGGCGATCGGAACGCCTTGGCTCTCCAGACGCCTGGCCAGGTTGAGCGGGGTCTGTCCGCCCAACTGGACCACCACCGCCACCGGCTGCTCGGCTCGGCAGATCTCCAGCACGTCCTCGACGGTCAGCGGTTCGAAGTAGAGCCGGTCGGAGGTGTCGTAGTCGGTGGAAACGGTCTCCGGATTGCAGTTCACCATGACCGTTTCGTACCCGGCGTCCTTCAAGGAGAAGGACGCATGCACGCAGCAGTAATCGAACTCGATCCCCTGGCCGATCCGGTTGGGCCCGGAACCGAGAATCACCACCCGGGGACGACCGGAGGCTTCCACCTCACTCTCGTCCTCGTAGGTCGAATAGAAATACGGTGTCCTGGCCTCGAACTCGGCCGCACAGGTGTCGACCCGTTTGTAGGTAGGCAGGATTCCCGCCTCGTACCGGAACTTCCTGATCTCGACTTCGGGAAGGTCCCACAGGTAGGAGAGTTGAGCGTCGGAAAACCCCATCCGCTTGGCGACCAGAATCAGGTCGGGATCGGGTTCATCAGATCGTTCTATGTCGGTCCGCGTTTCGCAGATCTCGAGTATCTGATCGAGAAACCACGGATCTATGCCGGTCATTTCGGATAGTTCCACCAAGTTCCAACCTCGTCGAAGGGCTTCACCGACCTGGAATATCCTTCGTGACGAAGGGATCCGAACCGACACCGCCAATTCCTTATCCGGAAGCTGCCGGACCGCCTGCTCGCCCCGATCGGCATTGAGCCCGGCGCGACCGACTTCCAGGCTCCTCAGGGCCTTTTGGAGAGCTTCCGGGAAAGTACGCCCGATGGCCATCGCCTCCCCGACCGACCGCATCGAAGTACCGAGCCGGTCCGGAACCGACGGGAACTTGGCGAAGTCGAATCGCGGTATCTTCACCACGGTGTAGTCGAGCACCGGCTCGAAGCAGGCGGGTGTCGCCCCGGTGATGTCGTTGGAAATCTCGTCCAAGGTATAGCCGACCGCCAGGAGGGCGGCGATCTTGGCGATGGGAAACCCGGTGGCTTTGGAGGCTAGGGCGGAGGACCGCGATACCCGAGGATTCATCTCGATTATCAGGCGGCGGCCGGTAGCCGGGTCCACCGCGAACTGGACATTGGAACCCCCCGTCTGTACCCCTATGGCGCGCAGGCAGGTTATGGCCTCGTCACGCATCTCCTGATACTCCCGGTCCGACAGGGTCTGGATAGGCGCCACCGTGATCGAGTCTCCGGTATGGACCCCCATCGGGTCGAGGTTCTCGATCGAACACACGATCACCGCGTTACCCATCCGATCAGCCATCACCTCGAGCTCGAACTCCTTCCATCCGACCACCGACTCCTCGACCAGGATTTCACCTACGGGGGAAGCATCGAGACCGCGCCTCGCTATTACTTCGAAGGATCGTTCGTCATCCGCCACTCCGGTTCCCCCGCCGCCGAGGATGAAGGAGGGCCGGACCATCACCGGGAATCGGATGTCCCGGGCCGCCGCCACCGCCTCTTCCATAGACCGGGCATAATGGGAACGGGGAGACTCGATACCGACCGCCGACATGGTCTTCTTGAACAAGCCACGGTCTTCGGCGCGCTCGATGGCGTCGAACCCGGCGCCTATCAACTCGACCCGATGGCGGTCCAGCACCCCGGATCGGGCCAGGTCCGCGGTTACGTTGAGGGCGGTCTGTCCACCCAGCGTCGGAAGCAGGGCATCCGGCGCCTCCCGCTCGATTATCCGCTCCACAATCCGGGGGGTAATCGGCTCGAGGTAGGTTGCATCGGCAAACTCAGGATCGGTCATGATGGTGGCCGGGTTGGAATTGACCAGCACCACCCGGTAGCCCTCGGATCTCAGCACCTTGGCAGCCTGCGTCCCGGAGTAGTCGAACTCGCAGGCCTGTCCGATCACAATGGGTCCCGACCCGATCACCAGAATCGTTTGGATGTCGGTCCGTCTGGGCATCAGCGCTCCACCATTGCAGCAACCGCCCCGGTTCTCAACACGGCGCCCGGCCGGCGTCCGAGAGTCCGGTATACGGGGAGAGGTTCGCCGACCGCCGGTTCTCCGAACAGGAAGTCCGCCGGCCGCCGAACCCGGTTGGATTCACTCTTCAACACCCTCGTCTAACCCCATCATTTCCATGAAGTCATCGAAGATTCCCAAAGAATCATGCGGTCCCGGCGCCGCCTCCGGATGATATTGCACTGAGAAGGCCGGAACGTCCAGACACCTTAGACCTTCGAGCGTTCCGTCATTCAGGTTCTGATGAGTAGGACGCACTTCACCGAAGTCGCCGATCACCGTTCGGGGAAGCAACTCGGGACCTGCCAAACCGGAGCGTCGAGGGGCTTCGCCGCCGGCCAGCGACCACAGATCTACCGCGAACCCGTGGTTCTGGGCGGTTATCTCGATCCGTCCGTCTTCGAGCCTCCGAACCGGATGATTACCTCCGTGATGCCCGAATGGGAGTTTGAAAGTCCCCGCCCCCAAGGCCAGACCGAGGACCTGGTGCCCCAGACAGATTCCGAACACCGGCGCCCTTCCTAGCACTCCTCGAACCGCCGCAACCTGATCCGGTAGAGCGTCAGGATCCCCCGGCCCGTTAGACAGGAAGACTCCGTCCGGTTCCAGTTCCAGCATCTGCTCCGCGCCGGACCCTGCCGGAAGCACATGGACCTCCAAGCCGAGCGCCGCTAACCGCCAAGCGATGTCTCTCTTCATTCCGAGGTCCAAGGCCACCACCCTGCCAACCGGCGTACCAGGTGGGTCCACCCGGTACGCCACCGGTGTCGTCACTCCGGTCGCCAGGTCTTGACCCTCCATAATCGGGGCGGCGGCCGCCAACCCCTTCAGTTCCTTCTCGTCCGCGTCGGTACCTATCGCAACCGGCATCGCGCCGCGGTCTCGCAGGTGACGGGTCAGGCGCCTGGTGTCGAGATCGGCGAGCGAGACTATGCCATGACGCACAAGATAAGAGGAGAGGCTCCCTTCGGCGCGCCAGTTGGAATGACGGCGGGACATCGAACGCACGACCAATCCGCGGGCGGCGGGCGCCTTCGCCTGATCGTCATCCGGATTGACACCGTAGTTTCCGATATGCGGCGAGGTCATAACGACCACCTGTCCGGCGTAGGACGGGTCCGAGAGCACCTCCTGGTAGCCGGTCATCGAGGTGTTGAAGACTGCCTCACCGACCCGCACCCCGTCAGCCCCTACCGACCGACCGCCAAAAACCTCTCCATCGGCTGTTGCCAGAATCCCCTTCTTCATACGGAGTCCCGCACCTGCGCCGACACGGTATCGGCCTCTGAATCGTAAGTCATCCGACCCTCGAAGAACGTGTAGCGGATCCGCCCTGTCAGTGGTACTCCCACGAAAGGCGAATTAGAGGAGCGGGACATGAAGTTATCAGGTGTCCATCGGGCGTTCCAGTCGACAACCGTCAGGTTGGCCGGAATACCCGCGGCTATCCAACGTCCGTGACGGCCTGCCCCCGCGATACGCGCCGGCGTTACCGACATCCGATCAAACACCTTGCCCGGAGCGCTGTCCAGCACAGACCGAACCGCGCCGAAGGCCGTTTCCAGACCGGTCACACCCTTGGGCGCCTCCTCGAAAGGTACATCCTTCTCATGCGCGGAGTGGGGGGCGTGATCGGTGGCGACCGCGTCGATAACCCCTTCGCGCAAACCTTGGATAAGGGATTCAACGTCGGATCCGGTTCTCAGTGGCGGGTACATCTTGAAGACCGGATGCAACGACATCACGTGGTCGTCCGTGAACCAGAGATGGTGGGGGGTAACTTCGGCGGTCACCGGCAACCCCCGCTCCTTGGCTTCGCGAATGAGATCCACCGTGGCAGCGCAACTCACATGCTGGACATGATATGAGGCGCCGGTCAACTCGGCCAGCGCCAGGTCACGGACTACCACCAGCACCTCGGACAGGGCGGGAAGCCCCGCCATTCCCAAGAGAGAGGAAACCTCACCTTCGTGCATGTGACCATCCCGGCTGAGGCCCGGATCCTCGGCGTGTTGGGCGATCAGCCCCCCGCGGGATGCCAGATATTCCATCGCCCTACGCAGCAAACCTGCATCGGCGACCGTAGAACCGTCATCAGTGAATATCCGCACCCCGGCGTCGAACAACTCATCCAGATGAGCCAATCGGCCGCCCTCCCGGCCGGCCGTGACGCACCCGGACGGAATCACATCGACCATGCCCACCTGCCTCCCGCGGTCCGACACGTAACGAGCCAGATGTCCGGAGTCGATGGCGGGATCGGTGTTGGGCATGGCCACCACCGCGGTAAAGCCGCCGGCCGCGGCGGCGGCCGACCCGGAGGCTATGTCCTCTTTCCACTCCTGGCCCGGCTCGCGGAGATGGGTGTGAAGATCTACGAAACCGGGCCCGATAAGCAATCCGGAAACATCGACCACCCGGTAGGGGCCTGTGACTTCCTCATCCCCCGGTTCAGTTTGCGGATACCGGTCTACCTCGACGACGGAACCGCCAAGAATGCGGATGTCGGCCCGGATCTCACCTTCCGGCGCCAGCACCCTCCCCCCTCTCAATAGGACGGCGTTCAAGGTTTGTCTCCCAGCAACTTGAACAGTACCGCCATGCGGGCGGCTACCCCGTTGGTGACCTGGTCCAGTATCAGAGCGTTCGGGTGAGCCGCCACAGAGTCGCTGATCTCCACCCCACGGTTCATGGGTCCGGGGTGGAGAACCACCGCCTCCGGGTGTAGCCGGGCGAAACGCTCTCGAGTCATTCCGTAACGCGACACGTATTCCGGAAGGGAGGGGAACACCGAGAGCCCTCCCCGTTCAACCTGGATACGGAGCAGGTAGACCACGTCCACCTCCTCGAGTACATCGTCGAGCCGGTCCGTAGATTCGACCGGCCAGCCGGAAAGCGCCACCGGTTGCAGCGTCCGGGGCGCCACCAAGGCAACGCTCGCCCCCAGAGTAGTGAGGGCGAATACGTTGGAACGAGCCACCCTGGAATGGCGCACATCACCCACGATCGCCACCCGCAACCCGTCGATGTTTCCGAAGCGCCTACGGAGCGTGAGTGCATCCAGAAGAGCCTGTGTCGGGTGCTGATGCGCCCCGTCGCCGGCGTTAACCACCGGACAACCCACCCATTCGGCTATTCGGAAGGGTGCGCCGGTGGAGCAATGCCTCACAACCATCAAATCGGCGCCCAGGGCTTCAACAGTAAGGGCCGTGTCCTTGAGGCTCTCTCCCTTAGCTACCGAGGAGCCTACGGCGCTCAGGCTCATCACATCGGCCGAAAGAGCTCTGGCGGCGCGTTCGAAAGAGAGTCGGGTGCGTGTTGAGTTCTCGAAGAACAGGTTGGCCACCAGCTTGCCTTGGAGAGCGGGCACTTTGGGAATCTCTCGGGACAGGACCTCGCTGAACTCGTCGGCAAGGTCGAGAAGCGCCTCGAGTTCGGAACGATGCATTCCCATCGTGGTAAGAAAGCTCAACAGACCTCCTTCACTGTTTCAGGTCCTATATGCGTTGGGAACGAACCTCGAAGCTCGTTGGATCCAGACACCGTCATCTCCGTCATCGATCTCCGACAGGCGTACAGACACCCTTTCGATCTCCGAGGTGGGCAGGTTCTTCCCAACATAATCCGGTCGGATGGGGAGCTGACGATGACCTCTATCGACAAGCACCGCCAGCCTTACCCGGGCCGGTCGCCCGAAGTCGTTAAGCGCATCGAGAGCGGCTCTCGCAGTCCGGCCCGTATATAGGACATCATCCACCAGCACCAAAGTGCAGTCGGTTATGTTCACGGGTAGACGGGTTGCGGCCAGCGGAGCCGTGGGTCGGCGGGACAGGTCGTCACGATGAAGCCCGATGTCCAACGCTCCCACGGGAACCTGGGTTCCGCCGATCTTCTCCATGGCTGCGGCTATGCGCGCCGCAAGGGGTACACCCCTGGTATGGATTCCCACCAGAACCGGCAGCACACCCTTCGACCCTTCCATGATCTCGTGGGCCAACCTGGTTACCGATCGTCCGACATCGGCGGCGGACATTACCTGAGCCATGTCATGCTCCTGAGAGCGCGGCCTATACGACGGATAGCGGGAAGCGGTGGGTTACAAGAACCGATACGCGCATGGCTCGACCATCGCGCTTCGATGAGGCGCATATGTTTCTCCTTCCCGGCCTCACCGGACCGGATTAAAGGGCTCAGATCAAGACTAGCAGGAATATCTCCGAGCTCAGCTTCCTTCGGCCGGGTGGGACGATGGCGCCTCTCGATCATCCCGGTCGGCAGTGAAGTAGAGCTGGAACTCGATTACTCCGTGGTCCTCGACAGATATTACGTTGGCGGAGTTAGGAACACTCACCCCGTAATCGGCAAAGACTATCCGACTCGATCCGACGGCCACGATGGTCTCGTCAACCAGCCTGGCGTCGAGGTTGAAGACCGCCGGCTGGGTGACACCCTTGATGGTGAGGTCACCCATGACCTCCCCCGAGAAGGTCTCCCCTTCGAATACCTCCGGGGACAACTCCAAGGGCTCGACAAGGGTGAATACGGTCAACGGGAACTCCTTCGTTTCGAGAGACTGCCTCATATGGCTGTCACGGTGGCTGTCGTCGGTGCGCACTGTCCCCATTTCCACCTCTACCGACGCGGCCACCAACGCGCTCTCGGTCAACTCGATCGAACCGGACACCGCCGAGGTGCGACCGACGACCTCGGTCTCACCCACTCCGCCCACCAGCACCTCGACCACCCGGTATCCGGCAAGGCTGACGGGCGAGGCGCCGGTCAGGTCTTCAGCCCCTTCGGTAGTCACAACCACCCATGTACCGATCAAGCCTTGCGCTACCGACGGGACGGTCTCGGGGACAGTTACAGGCGTCGGCGGGGTTTCTTGTTCAGGAACGTTTAACGTAGTGACCGAAACCCCCACACCCACGGTCGTGGACGGAACAACACTCTCAGTAGTTTCTACCTCCACCGACGCGACCGACGAAGCCGTGGAAACCTCCGCGCCCACAGTCGTCGACGAAGCGGTCTCTGCGGGGAGCGAGGTGGTAGCCGCCGCGGCATCTCCGCCCCCGTCCGAGGCGTCGGCAGATTCCTCCTCCAATCGGGCTACCGCGGTCTCCAGGTCGACCGCCTCCGGACCATCGCCGCGCAGGATCCACCAACCTAACCCTACGGCTGCCGGAAGCATGACGACCGCCGCCGCGACCATAAGTATCTTGATTCGTCTACTGATTGCCGATTCCCCTTGCCCGGTGGTTCAACCCTTTCCTAAACCGAAATCCGGACGGCTGACAGGCCCCGACAATAGTTGAAATCGCCTCGGACAACCCGATAATCAGATCGTTGCTCAGCACTTCCAATTCCTATTCGGCAGAGGGACCGCCGGACCTAACATGGTCGGCCAGGGTAGACAGGATGCCGTTGACGAAGGCGCCGCTTCCCCTTGTCGAGTATCGCTTGGCCATTTCCACCGCCTCGTCGATGACCACGGCGGTAGGTGTCGGCTCGTAAATCAGTTCGTAGAGGGCTAACCGGAGGATGGAACGATCCACGACCGCCATCCGACGAACCGACCAACCTCTCGACACCGCCTCGATCCGGCCGTCAAGCTCGCCCATATGTTGGGCGACCCCTTGCGCATAGCGCTTCGCCCGACCTCGTAATCTCCTTGCCGGATGCTCGTCCTTTCGCAATTCCGCCTGGTACAGAGCCTCCAAGACCAAGCGGCGCGGCTCAGAATCCGACATAGTTCGTCAACCACTCCCCTACCCTCCTAGGCCCGCGAAATGTAGGCGCCCGTCCGGGTATCGACTTTCAGAGTATCGCCGGTATCTATGAACAGGGGGGCGTTCACCACCAAGCCCGTTTCGAGGGTGACCGGCTTGGTGGCGCCGGATACCCGATCCCCCTTGATCGCCGGTTCCGAGGCGGTGACCTCCAACACAACCGAGGCGGGCAACTCAACCCCGATCGGGACATCCTGATGCAGGGAGAGTACCACGGTAGAGCCCTCGGTCATGTAATTGACAGCGTCCCCCACCTCTTCCTCGGAAAGGCTGAACTGGGCGTAGGTTTCGAGGTTCATGAAGTGGTAGCCGAAGTGGTCTCTGTAGAGAAACTGGTGGTCCCGCCGATCGATGATCGCCCGAGGTACGTTCTCGTCGGCGCGGAAAGTCCGATCGACTACTGCTCCCGTGTTGAGATTCCGCAGCTTCATGCGCACGAAAGCCCGGCCCTTGCCCGGTTTCACATGCTGGTTCTCGATTATCTGGAACAACCCGTCCGGTAGGTCAAGCGCCATTCCTGATTTGACGTCGTTGGTGGAAACCATGGCCTGATTGTAGAACGCCCGACGGACATCGGCATCCATCCGGTTCGGTCGCCGGGTTGCGGAGGTAGAAGGTATCCGTCTGCTCAAGACGATTATCCCTATGGTCGCAAGGCAATGAGATACCACAAGTGGAGGCAGGACCGTGAACTACAAACCAACAAACGAAGAACTCGATATTCTTGACCGCTACGAGCGGGAGAGGTGCGCCGCCCACCTGACGCCGACCGAGAGATCAAGATTGCGCTACAAGCGGCCCGCAATACCTTGCACAAACTCGAGAAGGCGGATGTGTCGCTTTCTCATTACTGATGGTGAGTTGGCGGCACTCCACCGATTTCGAGAGCGACGATAACCGGTATCGATCCATAATCCAGACCGACAGGGCATTCTGATCTGTCGATTCAGGTAGTAACACTACCGGAATCTATGTATAAACTGTATGGTAATCTGTGTAGTAACTTGTTCTATACAGAGATGAATACTCATACCGACATCTACATCCACCGCATAGCTGATACCGCCTTAGCCCGTCACTTGGCGGCTTGGCCGGCGGAGTTCATAACGGGACCGCGAGCGGTAGGCAAGACCACCACCGCCCTCCGGTACGCAGGATCCGTGTTGCGCCTCGATCGGCCTGCCGAACGAGGCTTGGCGCTCGATGACCCCGATGCGGCAATCGCCGAGGGCCCGTTTCCGCTGTTGATCGACGAGTGGCAACACGTTCCCGATGTTCTTCTAGCCGTCAAGCGGGCGGTAGACGACAACTTAACCCCAATTCTTCATGCCCCCGTCACACCGACCTCGAAAAGCCCGCGTCAAGCGCACTTTCACGGCGCGTCAGGCGATCACCCTATAGGTGAAGGGCGCGCTCCGGCCAGGCGAGGCCGCCAAGCAGCTGTTTTCCCAGGTCAGAGAGTTCATTGCGTCTCTCCCGGTTACCCATTCAAACCCCTGCATGAAAAATCGGGGTTAAAGCCATCGGGACGGTACATAATTACTGGATCCGCCCGCAACGACCTCCATACCGGTCAGTGGCCCCTCACCGGGCGGGTCCTCGACACCAGGTTGTGGCCGCTCACCGGACGGGAGCGGTTCGGTGACGCATCAGCGCCTTCACTGTTCGACCGTTGGGATACCGAGAAGCGCTTCACCGTCCCCTCCGATCCGCCCGACATACTCGGCTATCTTGACCTCGCCTTGGAAGGTGGTTTCCCCGGCGCCATCACGGCGTCAGCCGCCGACGCCCTCGAAGACTGGATGCGCGCCTATGTCGATGTCACGATCACCCGTGATCTCGGGGAGTTCTATTCGGGGAATGGGAGGAAGCAGAGCCCCGAGGCTCTACGCCGGTACCTTGTCACCTGTTCTCTTCACACCGGCGGCGTCGCGCCCGATATCGGGATGGCCCGTTCGGCAAACCTGAACGGTCGTACCGCATCCAGGTATCACGAGATACTTACCGTCTTGCGTCTCATAGCCGACATACCGGCCTGGCACACCAACCGGCTGAAACGCCTCACGTCGATGCCGAAGCGTTGCATGATCGATTCGGGCCTCGCCGCATGGTTGATGGGTGTCGACCGGGAAGCACTGAAGCACGATACCGATGCTCGAGGTCGGATCATCGAAACCTTCGTCGCCGCACAGCTACGGACGGAGGTCGAAGCATCGAGAGGCCGGGCAAACATGTACCATCTGCGCACCCAGGGAGGTGATCACGAAGTCGACCTGATTGTCGAGTTCGGCCGGAGGGTGGTGGCATTCGAAGTCAAGACCACGAGCGCCCCTAGAACTCGACACGCTCGACACATTGCCTGGCTCCGCCGACAACTATCCGCACGGAGGTTCGCCGGGGGTGTCGTGTTCCACACCGGACCGCACCGCTACCGGCTGGCCGAGGGGATAGAAGCAGTTCCTATCGCCGGGCTCTGGGGCTGACAGCACTCGCCGGCTCGAAGGGCGCCCAGGACAGTATCTCGGTCCGTTTCTCGACCTGACATCCGGGCTAGGCGCCGCGCCGAAATCTCGACCGGCGTGCTTATTACACTCCTCACCCTGGGTGCGGCGGGACTCGGGAACCGTTTCTGTCCGACCCCCTCTGTATGTTGTTGATTAACCCTGATTCTTCATGCCCCAGACACACCGAACTCGAAAAGGCCACGTCAAGCGCACTTTCCCGGCGCGTCAATCGATCACCCTACAGGTGAAGGGCGCGCTCCGGACAGGCGAGGCCGTCAAACAGCTATTTTCCCAGGTCAGAGAGTTTATTGCATCTTTCTCGGCTACCCAAATCAAACCCCTGCATGAAAAATTGGGGCTAGAGCCGGGGTCCTCGCTACCTGATAGGTCCGTTCGTGTCGGCATTGTGAGATTCTGAGCACCGCATGGTCTTCTCCTCCCCTGGTCAGTACCCAAACCTGGTCGAAGCAGCGAAGCGCAATCCGGCCGAGTTCTACTATCAGGTCGGACTCCAATACACCTTTCCTGACGTTCTCGCGCAGGTCCCACGCGGCGATTCCTTCGACCACAACCGCTAGCCATTCCTGGCCTGCTGAGTTGGCTGTCTGACCCTTCTCGGCTTTGTCGTCGATTCTGTGTTGGATCGCGTTGATCAACGCTTCGTGCCCGGCGCTGCCCTCGCTCGAATATGGGTGGGTTCGTACCGTTCCGTGCGGGCCGACCGCCGGAACGGGATCCTTCACCACCCACACCCTGCAATCCCCATGCCTCTCCTGAGCGTCATCCGCGAGAAGGGGTGGATACCAGTATCCGGAGTGTTGCATCAGCCAATCTTCCCACGAGACACCGGCTCTGTCCGCCCGTTGCAGCGAAGTCATCCAACCAGGGTTGTTGAAGAACTCTTCCGGCAAGATGAACCGGCTCCTGGCGACTTGAGCCATTTCCGCCGGACTCATTTCCAGTTGCTCAACCTCTATCAGGACACGGATCACAGCCTTGACCACATCCTTGGCGCGGAGTGGTTCCGGAACCGGACTCGTGACCCCAACGACGACCACCCAGTCATGGGTCAGGTGAGCGTCCGGCCAAACCTTCGACCGCCCATTTTTTTTCGTTAACTGTGCCCAGTGGCTTCGGACCCTGCCATCGGTCGCTTGAGTAACTTCAAGGTCAACCTGTTCACCACCGGACAGCCACAGCCGCCAGTCAGGAGTTGGTTGCTTACTCGACTCCGGTCTCGTGTAGGAAGTGACATCCTCTATGGCCCGCACAACGTGGAGGGCCGCCCTTTCTTCGTACCTTGGCTCCTGGGGAATCTTGAACCTCCTTGCAATAATCTACACGACATCATAACGACTTGACTAGCCTATACAAGGTCGTATATACTTATGCCCATGTTGCTCACAGAGATCGCAGCAGTCAAGAACGGCATCGCCAGGTCGGGCCGGGCCGCCGGCGCTCGCCGGGGTGACTGGTTCTTGCGCCTGGTTGAGAGTTCTGACATCCCCGACGATGGTTGGCTCGCCACCGCCAACCTTCGGGAGGAGGGTTTTGTACGGAGCATCCGCACCGAGCGTCACCTTCTTCGTCCGCTCGACCTTCTGCTGACTTCCCGAGGCGGCGCCTTACGGGTTGCTCTCGTACCAACCGACATATCGCGAGCGGTAGCGGGTATTACCTTGCTGGTTGTCCGACCCCACCACCCCGATACCGGGATCAGCTACTGGCTCTGGTACTACCTGACTTCCGCTCAAGGAAAAGCACAGTTGGCTCGACACCGAACCCGAGGAACGACCCTCTCGTTGCTGTACCGACGGAACCTACTGGAGATCGATGTACCCGTTCCGGCGCCGAGCGTGATTTTGTCGATAGCGGGAGTGGTCGAGGCGGCGGAGGCAGCCTACAGGTCCAGTATCGAAGCCGCCCGTCTGCGCAGAGAAGTACTGAGGGACGCACTCGTCGGCGACATCATCCGTCGTGCGACAGCCACTACTTGAGGAGAAGCCGTATGCCCCTTACGCAACAAGCGTTGGAATCGAAACTCTGGCAAGCGGCCGACATCTTGCGGGGCCAGATCGATTCGGCCGACTACAAACACTACATCTTCTCGATCCTCTTCCTGAAACGACTTTCTGATCGATTTGATGAAGAGGTGTCGGCGGCTGTGGACGCCGGAGTACCTAGCCGGGTAGCACTGGTCGATCGGGACGAACACGAGTTCTTCGTACCTGTCGCCGCCCGATGGGCAACGATCAGCCAAGCAGGCATGAACCTCGGCGAGTTGCTCAACGACGCCGGACGAGCGGTCGAGGAGGCTAATACACCTCGCCTCGACGGCGTGCTGACTGCCACCAACTGGCAGGACGAGTCAAAACTGGGCAGCCCTGCAAACCGCGAACGAATCATCCGTAGCCTTCTCAACCATTTCGCCGATCTAGACCTGAGCGATAGCAACCTGCGGGTGGACTCCTCCGGAGGAGGCAACGTGCTGGGCGACGCCTACGAATACCTGATCAACCGGTTCGCGGACGACGCTGGCAAGAAGGGTGGGGAGTTCTACACCCCTCGTCCGGTGGTTCGGCTGATCGTCGAGTTGCTGAAACCTGAAGAAGCGATGCGTATCTGCGACCCGACCTCGGGATCGGGAGGCATGCTGATCTACGCCGCTCAGTACGTTCAGAAACACGGCGGAGATCTCCGTAACCTGGCCCTTCACGGGCAGGAGCGGAACCTGGGAACCCTGGCTATCGGAAAGCTGAACCTGCTGCTACATGGTTTGCGGGCGGGCCGGTTGGAAGCCGGGGACGTGATCGCCGAACCACGTCTACTGGACGGTAAAGGAGGGCTGCTCAACTATGACCGGGTGATCGCCAATCCACCCTTCAGTCTCAAGAACTGGGGCCGTGACTTCGCCGGCGCCGATCCCCACCATCGGTTCGATCGCTACGGAGCGCTACCGCCCAAGACGAGGGGAGACATGGCGTTTCTCCTGCACATGCTGGCCGTGACCAACGCAACCGGAATGGTGGGGGTGGTAATGCCCCACGGGGTGCTATTCCGGGGAGGCGCAGAGGGGAAGATCCGTCGCGGCATCTTGGAAGCCGACCTGTTCGAAGCAGTGATCGGCCTCGCCCCCAACCTCTTCTCCGGAGCAAGCATTCCCGTATCGATCTGTGTCCTCAACCGGGCCAAACCCGCCTCCCGGCAAGGGAAGGCGCTGTTTATCGACGCCAACCAGGAGGGCTACTTCCGATCCGGCAAAGCCCGCAACTTTCTGGACCCCGAGCATATTGCCAAGATTGCCGAGGCATACCACGCCTTTGAAGATGTGGAACGTTTCGCCCATGTAGCCGACCTCGCCGAGATCGCCGACAACGACTTCAACCTGAACATCAGTCGCTACGTCGACACCACCGAACCCATCGAGGTGATGAGCGTGGAAGACGCCCTGGCACGCGTACGGGAGGCTGAACAGGCGCGTAACCAGGCAATAGCCGAGATGAACGCGCGGCTCGCGGAACTAGGGTATGCCGAGAAGGGTTAGGGTGAAAGAGGCTATCCGCCTTGTCCTGAAAGACGGATGGGCGTTGACGCGTACCCGTGGAAGCCATCGACACTTCCATCATCCAATCAAACCGGAACGGTCACCATACCCGGCAAATTGGGAGAGTAGCTCCATCCCAAGACATGGAACACGATCTTGAAGCAGGCAGGAATCCCAAAGGAGAAACAGTGAAACACACATTCTCGGTGGTCTTCGAGAACGGCCCGGGAAACCTCTCGACTTATGCACCTGACATACCCGGATGCGTAAGCGTGGGAGACACTTTGGAAGAGGCTCGTCGGAACATGAGAGAAGCCATGACCCACCACATCGATCTTGTGTTGGAGCGTGGCGGGTCCATGCCCGTATCTAAGACATCGATCCAAGACGCCATCGATCTACACAATGACGGTCTTGTGGAACTTTACGAAGAGATGGGCGAGGACCCGCCCGACCCGCCGGCGATCGTAGAACTCGTTGAAATCGATACACCGCAGGCGGCGATTCGACAAGCACAGGACCGTCGTATTCCGGAAGTTCAGAGGACGGGGGTATAGAAACCAGGTGACGGCTGTGAGGGTGAAGGTATCAGGTCTTCCCGACGGTTGGCGGCTGGTTCGACTGGGTGAAGTGGCAAGGATAACGATGGGCCAGTCCCCACCGGGTAAGGCTGTTTTTGAAGACCAAGATGAGCCATCAAAGTCGGGACTCCCCTTTATTCAGGGAAACGCGGAATTCGGAAATCTCTTTCCCAACCCGACAAAGAGGTGTGCAAAGCCACTACGAGTTGCTCAACCAGGCGATTTCTTAATGAGTGTGCGCGCCCCGGTCGGTGCTACAAATCGAAACAGGACAACCCTGTGTATCGGCCGAGGACTGGCGGCCATTCGATTTGACAAGGCAAGCCGCGCCTACGGGTGGCACGCTGTCAATATGGCAAAGAAAACCTTGGAACGCTATTGCCAGGGAAGTACCTTCAAAGCAATCCGACGTCACGATCTCATTACCCTACAAGTGCCTCTGCCGCCACCTGACGAGCGCCAGCGGATCGCCCGGATACTCGACTCCGTCGACGAAGCTATCGAGCGAACCGATGGCGTGATAGGCGCATCCGAAGAGTTGCGCGATTCCTTGCTTCACCATCTTCTGGGCGGGGACCGCTTTCAATCCGTAGGAACCCGGCATTCTCCTCCGGCTGACCTCCCCGACGGTTGGCGGATGGTCCGACTGGGCGATATGGCTTCTATTCGGAGGAAGAAGATAACACCTAAACCCTCTGATTGCCTTCCGTACATCGGTCTAGAACACATAGCTCCACACGGTCGTCTCTTGGGTCACGGAAGAGCTGGTGACACTCAGAGCGCAAAGACCGTGTTCAAGTCAGGCGACACTCTCTTCGGGAAACTCCGACCCAACCTTCGTAAGACCGTACGGGTGTCATTTGCGGGAGTCTGCTCCACGGACATACTCGCACTATTCCCTTCAGACGAATCAACCGGTGGGTACCTGATAGCCCTTATGAGCGGTCCATCCGTTCATAACGCTGCCCTCCGTAGCGCATCAGGAACCCGAATGCCGCGGACATCTTGGCCATTCTTGAGGTGGCTACCAGTGCCCCTGCCGCCACGCGAAGAACAACAGCGGATCGCCCGGATACTCGACTCCGTCGACGAAACCATCGAACAGACGCGACGGGAGCAGGAGGCGCTGGTCGAGTTGAAGCAGTCGATGGCTGATGCGCTGCTGTCCGGACGAGTACGGGTGCGGTCAGCTTGAGCGGTCCCGACGAGTCCAGCCCGCTTGTCGCAGGCGTAGCTTCCGCTACCGGAGCCTTAGCGGAAGTAACCGCCAAGGCTAAACCCGACGAGTTCAACCTGGCCGAGAAACCGGCGCGGGTCCTCCTGGAGAAGCTGGGCTGGTCCTACATACCTTCCGATTTGCTCTCCGAGGACCGAGAGTCCGAGCAAGAGGTTCTACTCAAGACCCGGCTCCGAAAGTCACTGCTTCGGCTCAACGAATGGATGACTACCGAGCAGGCTGACCGGGTTGTCTTCGACCTTGAAAACCTGGAGGGATTCGGGATGACTCGGAACCAGTTGGTCCACGAATACCTGACGTACGGGATGCCGCTTACGACAGGTGGCTCAGGGGGGCGGAAGACGCGCAACGTGCGGTTCTTCGACTTCGATCATCCGGCTACCGGACTGAACGACTTGGTGGTGACGACCCAGTTCCGGGTCCGGCACGGAAACAAGACCGCCATCCCTGACCTCGTCCTGTTCGTCAATGGCATCCCCCTAGTGGTTATGGAGGCTAAAGCTCCCACCCTTACCGGGTGGAAGACACAGGCGGTTGATCAACTACGCCGCTACCAGAAGGAACACCGGCAACTATTCCACTACAACCTACTGTGCGTAGCGCATTGCGGAATCGACGCGGTGTTCGGCGCTCTGAACGCGCCCGTGAGGTTCTATGTGCGATGGAAGTCACTGGCGCCTTACCGTGACGAAGAGGCACAAAACCGGTTCGGAGTTGATACCCACAATCAGACCCGCCTGATCATCGGCCTGCTGGCGCCCCCCACATTGCTGGACATTCTTCGTGACTTCGTTTTCTACGAACCGGACCAGGGCAAGATCATCAAGAAGCTCCCCCGCTACCAGCAATACCGGGCGGTTACCTCGGCTATCGGACGTATCGGGTCAGGCTCAAAGGCGAATGATCGGGGAGGGGTGGTATGGCACACACCGGGGTCGGGCAAGTCGCTCACCATGCTGTGGTTGGCCACCAAGCTACGCCGGGAGGCCTGTCTCGACAACCCGACCATCGTGGTGGTTACCGACCGAATCCAGCTGGACTCCCAGATCACCAACACCTTCAAGCTATGTGGGTTCCAAGCCCCTGAGCAAGCACGAAATAGCCACCACCTACGGGAGTTGCTGACCACCGGACACGGACGAACCGTAATGACCACCATCTTCAAGTTCGAAGAGGCGTTGAACACCCCAGAGGGTGAGTTGGAGCTTCTCGACTCCTCGGAGAATGTTGTTGTGATGGTTGACGAAGCCCACCGTACCCAATACGGAATCCTGGGCGGTCGCATGTCCAAGGCCCTGCCTAACGCCACCCTCATCGGCTTTACCGGAACACCGATCGAACAAGGCTACAAAAAGAGCACCATCGGACGGTTCGGACCACTGATCGACTCCTACACTATCCCCCAGTCGGTTGCGGACGGCGTCACGGTTCCGATCCATTACCAGGCGCGGCTTACCGAGTTGGCAATCGACGGTCCGTCTACGTTGGACAAGCTCTTCGACACCATATTCGGTGATCAGCCTGATGACGTGCGGCGGAGGATTCACAGGCGCTACGCCAACAAGGAAACGGTGTCCCAGGCAGAACGTCGCATCGAGATGATCGCCCTCGACATCTCGGAACACTTCAAGGATCATGTACAACCGAATGGATTCAAGGCGCAGGTGGTAGCGCCCAGCCGGTTGGCCGCTATCCGGTATGCAGCTCACCTCAACGATTTCGGAGTAAGCGCATACCCGATCATCACCACCGACGCACAAGACGGTCCGGAGTTCGCTCCCGCCCGGGAACTCAACCAGGACCAGGTCATCTCCGCCTTCCGCGATCCGAAGGGCGAGCCGCAAGTACTGGTCGTGGTGGACATGCTCCTTACCGGATTCGACGCTCCGGTCGAACAGGTACTCTACCTGGACCGATCTCTTCGGGACCATGGCCTTCTCCAAGCCATCTTCCGGGTCAACCGGCCTTTCTCACACGTCCACAACGATGTGACCACAGAAAAGACCTACGGCCTGGTGGTGGACTACCACGGCGTTTCGGCCAATCTGGAAGATGCGCTCCGGGCTTTCGACACGACCGATGTTCAGGAGGCGATGCGGGAGTTGGCTATAGACCCGGGTCCGGTGGTCGAGGCGGCGGCGGTGAAGGCTGAAGCGCACTTCGGGGAGCTCGACTTGGACGACCTCTGGTCGTGTGTGCTGCTATTCGCCCCGGACGCCGATACCGAAGGGAACCTCAAGGCCGACCTCTACGCAACCTTCGACACCGACTACCGGACCTTCTCGCGCATCATGGACCACCACCTTCCGGAACCGCGTGCTCTCGACTACATCAACCGGCTCGCCAGACTGACCCAGATCCGAGCCTGCGTCCGCGCCCAATACCTCAGAGAGAATGCCGACGCGGACTGGACCGGGATCGGAGCGAAGGTCAAGCACTTGGTCGACCAGCGGATCAGCGCGTCTGAAGTTAGAGCGTTGATGAAGCCCCTTTCGATCCTCGATGAGAACTTCCAGCACACGCTCGCGGCGATACCGGAGGATAAGGCACGGGCCAGCTTCACGGAGCAGGCCGTCCGAGCCCGCATCAAAGCGCGGACCGGTAGGAACCCGGCGTTCTACCGTAAGCTGTCACGGCAACTGGAGCGGATAATCGAGGAACTCCGCAACCGGATTATCGACGCCGCCGAAGCCTGCCGACTCATGGTTGAACTGATCCACCAGGAACGCAGCGAGGACGACCTCGCCGCCCGGCATGGGCTGAGCGGGATAGCCTTCGCCGTTCACGGTTTGCTCGATCAGACGGACGAGGGAACCGTAGAACTATCCCGCAAGGTCGAGGAGGTTATCGAACACGGCGCCCGGGTGATCGACTGGGGCGCCAACCCGGAAACCAAACGGATAATGCGGCGGGACATCAAACGGCTGCTGCGGGAAACCAACCAGTACACGGAGCCTCAGATGGAGGAGAAAGCCGCCCAGATGGTTGATCTGGCGAAGGCTAGGCATAGCGCATAGCGACTTCCTCGGATAGCAGGGCGGCGCCGGAGTCGGGTTAAAGGATCGGAGGCTGCACAACTCTCGTCCCACCTACGGGCGACAGTGGTGGATACTGGATCCCCGTGTATTGATCCGAGGAATCCTGGAGAGAGGAAACGATAAACAGTCGCCCGGTAGTCGGGTGTCTACTGGAGCACGGCGATGATCACCCCTGCCGCGGACGCCACCAGAGCGGTGAGCCATCCGATGAACCAGTAGGTCTGCCGGACCCGGCCTTTCTCGATCTCGAGTAGCGCCAAGGTGATATCGTTGCGTACCTCGGCCTGACGCGCTTCGTCCTTGGCGTCCACAAGGGCCTCCGTAACCTGAGTCATCGGCAGCTCATCTCAACCCAGCACCGCAAGGATTGATGGCCGTCGCTACACGACCGCCCCGACGATAAACCCGATGATCGAGAACAGGTCGTGCTTGGCCGACCGCTCCAGGGACAGCAACGCCGTAGCTATGTCGGACTGCGCTTCCGCTCTCAACCGATTGGTCTGAGCTTCCACATAACCCTCTGTAACCCTCGCGGTCCATACCCTTCCCTCGCCTCGGTGGTCCTCTCCGGTTCAGAGAACCCTTGCCTATCCGATTGCTCCGACAATTGTACTGTTGTTTGCCGATCACGATAAGCAGGGTGGGGAAGATCTCCTTATATGACCCCGATCGCGGCCAGACCGATCCTGATGTCACCATCCCCGACAGGTTCCACCACCGGATCGGCTAGATCACGCAGCAGAACCATGCGGAGTCCGTCCGCCGTACGCTTCTTGTCACGAGACACCAGCCTTCGCACCGCCTGACGATCAGCCCCTACCGCCTGGGTCGGAAGCCCCAGCCCCTCCAACGGACGCCTTACAAGGCTCTCGTCAAACCCGTATCGACATGCGGATATGGCCGCGGCGGCCACCATGCCCACCGAGACCGCGTAGCCGTGGGGAAGGCCGCAGATTACTTCGATTCCGTGGCCGATAGTGTGACCGAAGTTGAGAATGGCGCGTCTACCTGCCTCCCGGAAATCGTCGGCTACCACATCCGCCTTCACCTTCACCGCCCGCCTCACCACCTCCGCCATAGGAAACGAGAGTCCATGCGTCAGAAGGATCTCGACAATCCGCGGGTCGGCGATGAACCCGGCCTTGATCACCTCCGCCGCCCCCTCTCGCAACAACACTTCGGGCAGCCCTTCCAGTATGTCCATACCGATCACAACCCGCCTGGGATGCCAGAACGCCCCCACCAGGTTCTTCCCCATAACGTTTATTCCGGTCTTTCCGCCGATCGAGGCGTCCACCGCCCCTAGAAGCGTGGTGGGTACCAGCACGCACTCGATACCCCGCAACCAGGTGGCGGCGACAAAGCCGGCCACATCCGTGGTCGCTCCTCCACCCACTCCGACTACGGTGTCATGCCTGCCCAGGTTGAGTTCCGCCAACTCGCCATAGAGCATCCCGACTGTTTCGAGGTTCTTGGCCTCTTCACGATCCGGAAGCTCGATCAGAGTGGAAAGCGTGTGGCCGGCCAAGCCGTCCATCACCCGGCGGGCTACCGTCATAGCTCCAGGTTGGGCGATCACCACCGCCTGTTCCCGTTGGGTTGACGCAGGAAGCAACGGAGACGGCAAGCCCGGTCCGATCAGGACCTCCGAGGCATCCCCCACCGGCGCCCGGATGTGTCGATCTACAACACCCACCGGATTCAGAAAGAAAGAAGCCGGTTCCGGTACGAGGCTACGTTCACCATGAAGTCCTCAATCGTGTCCCCTCCGAACATACGCTGGAGTTCCTGGGTTATCACGATCGCCACCATCTGCTCCGCAACCACTGCGGCGGCCGGAACCGCGCACACATCCGAACGTTCCCGGAAGGCTACCTCCGGCGCCTTGGTCACGACGTTGACGGTCGGCAAGGGCCTCATCACGGTGGAGATAGGCTTCATCGCTACCCGAACCCGGAGGGGCTGGCCGGTGGACATGCCCCCCTCGGTGCCGCCGGCCCGGTCGGTGTTCCGGTAGAACTCGCGGTCCTTGTAATAGATATGGTCATGGGCCACAGAACCCCGCCGCCTCGAGCTCTCCAACCCGTCACCCACCTCAACCGCCTTCATGGCGTGAATCGACATCAAAGCCCCCGCCAGCAGGCCATCGAGCCGCCGATCCCAATGGACATGAGAACCCACCCCGACCGGTACGCCATACACCAGGACCTCCATCACCCCGCCCAGCGTGTCCCGGTCGGCCTTGGCCCGCTCGATCTCGGAAATCATGGCGGCCTCGTCTTCTTTCCCGAAGGCCCGGACCGGGGAAGCGTCGATAGATGGCTGATCGTCGATGGTGGGAAGCTCTTCCGAGTCGGAGATGGCCTCGCCGATCGACACCACATGGCTCACCACGGTCACACCGATGCTGGCCAGGATCCGCTTGGCCAGGTACCCCACCACCGTTCGGGCCGCCGTCTCCCGAGCCGACGCACGTTCCAGGACGTTGCGAGCGTCCTTTGTGTCGTACTTCATCATGCCCACCAAGTCGGCATGGCCGGGCCTAGGGGTGGTCATCTGCCGCTTGGGAGTCCCCGGATCGGGTGACATCTCCTCTTTCCAACGGGGCCACTCCGTGTTACGGACTATGACCGCCACCGGTGAGCCCAGGGTCCGTCCGTGGCGGATACCCCCCATGATCTCAAGCTCGTCCTTTTCGATCTTCATCCGAGCGCCGCGCCCGTAACCGAGTCGGCGACGGGCCAACTCGAAACCGATACCCTGTCTGGTTATTTCCATCCCGGCCGGAACACCTTCGACGATGATCACCAAGCCTGGACCGTGTGATTCGCCTGCGGTCAAGAATCGGAGCATGTTCCGAATGCTAAACCATTGAACCGGCGCTTGAATCATTTGTCGGCTGTTGCGTGTGGCGACGAGGCAAGCCGGGCGTCGCTTCGTGACCGCCTCGCAGCACAATCAGCCGGATCGGACAGGACCGGCCGGGAGGGTACTGATTTCATGGGTTCGCTGATGACTGACCGTGGTTCGCCGTCCCTGCTACCAGCCCAGGGGACCGAGAGACCGCGAAAAACAACCGCCGAGACCGCGAAAAACATCCTTCTGGTTCGGTTGACTCCCCTCAGCGGGACCCACCCCCACCGCCTCCTCCTCAGCGTCGAAACGCGTCCCTCCATACCCCGGACCGGGGTTGGTACGTTCAATATGATGCCGGCCCGACCCGTCCGGTACCCGAGACGGGCCGCTTGGCTCTTTGCGGTTACCTACCAGTATGCAACATGGCGGGGACAGAAATCGGGTAGCCAACCACAACACCGATCACCCCGACAAAAAGAAACAAACAGAAACTCAGGACAACAGGTGACCGGCCATGACCAGCCAAGCCGCTCCCACCATAAACGGCCCGAACGGTATATGGTCGGAACGATCCAACACGCGCAACGCCAGCAAGACGATGACCACTACTCCGGCCAGGACGAAAGCGCCGATTCCGGCGAGGGCGACCGACTCCCACTGTCCGTATCCGACGAACAAACCCAGAAGAAAGGCCAGCTTCACGTCGCCCATCCCGATCGCTCCCGCGGTAAGCAGAGCGGGAAGAAGCAGGACCGCGAAGTAGCCGACACCGGCGGCGAGGGCCTCGGGTAGTTCCCCTATCCGACCATCCAACCCAGCCCCACCTGCGAGCAGAAGGATTCCGACGGCCGTCCCAGGCAAGAGGATACGGTTGGGTATCAGGCGATGGTGGAGATCGACCAGCGCCAGAGCGAGGGTTACCGCAACGAACCAGAGATAAGCCGGAAGTGACCATACGACCCCGACGACGTGAACCGTTCCCGAGAACGCCGAGGCGGTAGCCACCTCAAGAAACGGATAGATCGGTTGAACCGGCCGATCGCAGTGGCGGCGCCCGACCAGACTCCGAAGCCACCACACCACCGGCAGGAAGCGTCCCGCCGCGGCGGCGCCACCGCAACCCGGACACCCGGCTACTTTCCGCCGGACTCCCACACCGGACGGCGCCGCCGACACCACGCCGGCGAGGAACCTGCCCACCAGCAGTCCGCCCAGGCATGCAATCAGGGTAGGCAACCATCACCTGCCGGTGGTCGTCCGATCCTCACCGCGGCTCGCCCGCCTGAGAGCGTCCAGCATCACGACGGGAGGGACCTCGGTCCCCGTCCAGATTGCGAAAGAGGCCACTGCTTGGCCTACCAGCATCAATTCGCCATCCGCAACGGGAAGGCATCGAGATCGGAGGGCGGCGGCGGACGCCGTCTCGCCGCTCCCGTAGTTCATCTCCAAAAGCCCTGAGGCGTCGTCGATCACTCGACCGGGAAGATTGCCGGCATGCAAACCCAGCGGGGTAGCGTTGACCACCACTGCGCCTGGTACTGACCGGCCCCACGGCGTCACCGTAGCAGCAGGCGCCACCCGGTCCACCAAAGCCCTGGCCGCCTCCTCCCGGCGGGCCGAAACCGTACACTCCCGTGTTTCGAGCGCGGTCAGGGCTGCGGCGGCGGCGCCCCCGGCGCCGAGAAGCAGGACAGGCGTTCCTTCAGGCAAGCCGGCCTCCGCCCACGCGAATCGCACCCCGTCTGGATCGGTGGTGTGAGCGTGGAGACGACCTCCCTCCATCCACAGGGTGTTCGCTCCCCCGCACTTCCTCACCACCCCTGATCGGACATCGGCCAGCCGGGCCGCCAAGCCTTTGTGGGGCATGGTCACATTGGCGCCATCCAGCCTGCCGGCGCGTAGGTCCGCCATCGCCAGTTCCATACCTTGGCCGTCGACCTCTCTACGGGTGTAGGTACCGTCGATCCCCGCGTATTCGAGCGCCGCCTGCTGGATCACCGGCGAAAGGGAGTGAGACACCGGATTCCCCAGCACAGCCAGACTAAGCGATCTCATGTACCGATACCCCTGCTCCGGGCTTCATCCCTTGCGGTCAGGAAATCCTGGTAGTCGGCAAAGAACGAATGGGCGCCCTCCTCGGAGGTCAGGACATAGAAGAGGTAATCGGACTCGGCCGGATCGGCCACCGCCTGCAGTGACCTGGCGCCGGCGGTAGCGATCGGGGTCGGAGGAAGCCCGGTCACCCGGTAGGTGTTGTATTCAGAGTCGACCTCAAGGTCGGCAAAGGTCAGGCGCCTGCCCCGCTCTCCCAGCGCGTACAGGACGGTGGCATCGATTTCAAGCGGCATGCTCCGATCCAGGCGGTTGTAGATCACGCCGGCGATGAGAGGTCGATCCTCATCGATCCCGGCCTCCGCTTCGACTATCGAGGCCATCACCAGAGCCTCGTATTGAGAGAATCCCATGTTCTCGAGAGTCCGCCAATCGATCCGAGCCATCCTTCTTGCGGTTTCGTCGGCGATTCGCTGGAGAATCTCGCCGGGTGTCGCATCGCTGAAGAAATCGTATGTGGCGGGGAAGAGCAGGCCTTCCCATCCCTCCAGCCCTTCAATACCTGGGGGATGGAAGGACGAACTTATCTCCCCTTCCAGAAGGGTGGCGGTTAGCTCGCCCTCGTTGTAGCCGGTCTGATCGGCGATGTCAGCCAGTATTTCGGCTACCCGGCGTCCCTCCACCACCGTTATCCGATAGGTCTCGATCGTAGGCCCGGCCACCAGGACATCGACAATCTCATCGAGGTCGGCGCCGGTCACCATATCGTAGCGCCCGGCCTTGAGGAGGCCGCCTGCCTCGCGGGCCCTGACCACCGACTCGAAGGCGACGGCAGAACGGATGACCCCGTTGTCGGCGAGGATTCCGGCAATTCCACGGGCGCTGGAACCGGCGGGCACCTCGACCGTCACGGTCCGCCCCGGCTCAACCTCCACCAAGTCCTCCGAGGTGTCGAGACTTCCCATGCCGCTCACCCACTCGGCTGCCGCGCCGCCGAACAGGGTGAGCCCGTACACCACTATCGCGGTAGCGGCGAGGGCCACCACCGCTCCCCGGACCCGCAACAACAGACGGTCCTCGGAATGCCGGGAACGGTCGAAGGAGGAATCGGGCCGGAAGCTCACGACCGCAAACCTGATCTAGAGCGGTCCAGGTATCCCTGGAGCATCACGGCCGCGGCCACTTTATCGATGACCCGGCGTCGTCCCGACCGGGATACACGGGCCTCGAGCAACACACCCTCCGCAATCCGCGTGGTAAGGCGTTCGTCGTACATGACAACCTCGACTTCGAGCAGGTCACGCAAACCTTCGGCAAAGCGCCTGGCGTCGACGGCCGTCTCCCCCTCAGACCCGTCAAGGGAACAAGGTAGACCGACCACGACCCGAACCACGTCGTGTTCTTCAACCAACCCCGCCAGCCTCGACCCGACATCCGATCCTGTTTCGATCATCTCATAGGGATGGGCGGCCAGACCCAACCCGTCAGAAAGCGCAACCCCGATCCGGACACGTCCGTAGTCGATCCCGAGAGTGCGACCCACAGAACTACCCATATCCCCGGACTGTCCAGGCATTCAGCTAGCCAGCCGACTGTCGACAGCCTCCCGAATGGCGTCAAGGGCTTCGCCGATTCGGGTACCCCGCGGCCCCCCCGCCTGCGACAACTCCGGATCGCGACTGCCGCCCCCTCCCAAGATGCGCGCTCCGACCAGCACCAGATCAGCAGCCGATAGACCCCGCGCAACCAGGTCACGGGAAACGACGCCGATCAATGCCCCCTTCCCGTTCACGTTGCTTCCCAACACCACGATTCCGGAACCGAGCCGATCCCTGATCTGGCCGCCCATTTCCCGAAGAGCGGCCGGTGGATGATCGTCCACCCGGGCGACGAGCCATGAAGTCTCTCCGGTACGGTTCGCTGTCCCGGCCAGTTGAGCGGCAAGATCCGATCGAGCCCGTTGTTCCATGCGGTCCAGCTCCGATTCCAGACGGTCGGCCCGGTCGGCCAACCGCCGTACCCGGTCGGGCGCCTCGCTCATGGGCGCCCCGAGGAACCGCGCCACCTCACCCAGGCGGTCTCTTACCCGGCGAGCGTGGTCGTAGGCGGCCATTCCGGACAGTGCCTCCACCCGACGAAGGTTGGCGCCGATAGAGGACTCCGAAATAACCAACAGAGGACCTATCTCCGCCGCAGCGCCGACATGGGTGCCTCCGCAGAACTCGACCGAGAAATCACCCACCGACACCACCCGGACCTCATCGCCGTACTTGTCGCCGAAGAAGGCCAAGGCGCCCATTGCCTCCGCCTGGTCCTTGGTGGTTTCCACCGTATGCACCTGATGGTTATCCACCACGGTACGGTTGACAAGGCCCTCGACTTCCGACAGTTCCTCCGCCGACACGGCCGAGTAGTGGCTGAAGTCGAAACGGAGGCGACCGTCCTCAACCAAGGAGCCGGCCTGGTTGGCGTGGTCACCGATCACCTCACGCAACGCCCAGTGGAGTAGATGGGTTCCGGTGTGAGACTTGCGGATACGGTCCCGGCGCGGGCTGTCTATACGAGCCTCGATCCGCTGCCCATTCTGGATGAATCCTCTGGTGACCCTTCCCCTGTGACCGTGCAGACCCACCACGGTGGCCTGAGTGTCATTAACCTCTACCCGCCCGAAACGGGATTCGATGATTCCCAGGTCCCCGACCTGCCCGCCTGCTTCGGCGTAGAAGGGAGTGCGGTCCAAGAAGACCTCCACCACCTGGCCGGCTTCCGCCCGATCCACCGGTTCACCCTCCCGCAACATGGCGAGAACCCTGGCCGGGGCGGCGTCCCGTCCATATCCGAGGAACGAGGTGGGTCCTATCGTGTCCAGAACCCGCTTGTAGGACTCGAAACGGGCGGCCGCCTTCCCACCCTTCCAGGCGGCCTTGGCTCTGGCGCGCTGGGCGGCCATCTCTTTTTCGAACCCGTCCATATCCAGGGTGCGGTGTTGCTCGGTGACGATCTCCCGGGTGAGGTCGATCGGGAACCCGTAGGTGTCGTGCAGGCGAAAGGCCAGCGACCCGGAAACCGGGACCCCTTTCTCGGTTACCTCGAGGGCTTCGTCGAGCATACGGATGCCCGTGGCGAGCGTCTTTCGGAACTGCGATTCTTCCCGCTCGAACACATGCAGTATGAAATCGCGATTGGCTGCCAGGTCCGGATAGGCCTCGGCCATGACATCCATGGTTATCTCGGCGAGGGCGCCCATAATGGGCTGTCTACTGCCTAACTGCCAGGCGTGCCGGACCGCCCTACGAATAAGGCGGCGAACCACATAACCTCGGCCTTCATTGCCCGGCATTACCCGGTCCCCGATCAGGAAGGTGGAGGCTCTGGCGTGGTCGGCCAGCAGGCGGAGCGCGACATCTACCCGCTCCGCTTCCCCGTAGGGAAGGCGCAAGCGCTGCGAGGCGGCCGAGAGTACATCCTGAACGCAGTCGACCTGAAATAAGGTATCGACGCCCTGCAGGATCATGGCCAACCTCTCCAGGCCGGTTCCGGTATCGATGCTCTTGGCGGGCAGGTCGCCCACCACATGATAGGGCCGGTCCTGGATGTTCTGCATGAACACCAGGTTCCACAGCTCGACAAACCGATCCTCACCACCGCCGATCGGGCCGCCGGGCGGTCCGTAGGGGGACCCGCGATCTATAAATATCTCCGACGCCGGACCGCACGGACCGGGCACGCCCATCTGCCAGAAGTTGTCCTTCCCTCCTCGTTGAACCCGGTCGGCCGGGACGCCGACGCCGTCGATCCATATCTCCTCGGCCTCGTCGTCCGTCTCGTGCACCGTGTACCAGAGGAGTTCCGGGTCGAGCCCGAGCGGCCCGGTCACGAAGTCGTAGGCGTAGCGGATGGCCTGCTCCTTGAAGTAATCGCCGAAGGAGAAGTTCCCCAGCATCTCGAACATGGTCAGGTGACGGGCGGTGGTGCCGATCAGGTCGATGTCGACCGTACGGACGCACTTCTGGATACTCACCGCCCTAGGCCAGGGAGCGGGTTCCTCGCCGAGGAAGTAGGGTTTGAACGGGACCATCCCGGCGTTGGTCACCAGCAGGGTCGGGTCGGTAGGGATCAGAGACGCGGACGGACGAACGGTGTGTCCCCTCTCCGCGAAGAAATCGACAAAGGCGCGCCGGATATCGTTGGCTTGCATGATCGGGTCAGGTTAGCCGCCCTGATGAGGCTAGCCCTGATTCTTCATGCCCCAGACACACCGAACTCAAAAAGGCCACGTCA
>CAZEZF010000033.1:0-220 GCA_964516495.1 uncultured Acidimicrobiia bacterium
TATGGGGCCCGGGTCTACGACGACTACGACCACGACCCCAACAACCACCACCACGGCGACTACGACCACGACCCCAACAACTACCGCTCCGAGTTCGCCTGCTAAGCAGAACTACCGGTTCGACAAATCCACTGTTGTGGTGGGATGGGATCCGGTACCCGGCGTAACTCATTACCGTATCTACTACGACGACTTCGTTGCTTCGTCGTGTCGGCTCGGC
>CAZEZF010000033.1:320-30116 GCA_964516495.1 uncultured Acidimicrobiia bacterium
GCCCTGACGGTGACTTCGTCAATCCCGGTGACAATTACTATTGGGTCACGGCTTGCAACAGTTCGGGCTGTTCACCGATAGACAGCAGCAACCCGGCAACGAATCGCAGCGATCCGCCTGACTCGCCGGGCAACCAGGCCTGGACCTATGACAACACGAGCACCGTGGTGTCTTGGGACGCCTCGACCGGCGCAACTCATTACCGTATCTACTACGACGACTTCGTTGCTTCGTCGTGTCGGCTCGGCATTAGTGGCCGACCGTCGTTCTGTGATTTGCTGTCTTCTAATGTCACTGGTACTTCATACACTCATACCAGCCCTGACGGTGACTTCGTCAATCCCGGTGACAATTACTATTGGGTCACGGCTTGTAACAGTTCGGGCTGCTCACCGATAGACAGCAGCAACCCGGCAAGTATGGGGCCCGGGTCTACGACGACTACGACCACGACCCCAACAACCACCACCACGACGACTAGACCTACGACTACCACTACTCTGAGCCAGGGGGATGCGCTCACGGTAGTGATATCGACATGCAAGGCGCAGCAGAGCGGTATAAGCAACTTTTATGATGTCCAGATCGGCGGAACCGTGACTGCGAGCAGATCCGTATCCAATGTAACAGTAACGGGGTATATCAACGGATCTTGGATAGGTATTGATTTGCTAGGGTCCATGAGATCGGGCACGTCGAAGAGCTTCTTTATCTCAGGAACCTCCACGTCGGCGACCACTTATAGCTGCCGGGTATCTGTGGAAGGGGTTGAGTTAGGTTGACAGGGTAGCGCGCCTGGAGAAATGCGCTCATTTTCGAGTACTCGGAGCCGATCCTCAATGAAGCGGGGACTATGAGAAAAGAGAGAGAGCCATGCGGAATAACGCTCTTGGCGGGCGGGAGAGCCGGCAAGTAACTCTTGAGCGCACGTTCTTTGACAGGCCGACCGGTAGATGTTTCGCTTTTAAGAGGACTTCTAGATAAGTCGTCTCTCATCCTCGGACACTCTCAGCAGCCGTCGCGTCCGGAGACGTGTTCGGGTGCCCTGTTCGATGCTTTGAGGGCGCGGACAGCTAACTTGTTCTTGATGTGACATCGGGAGTAGATGAGATGGAAGTGATCACCTTTCGTACCGACGGATTGGGCGATTCGACCTACCTGATCACCCACGACGGGATCGGCGTGATAGTGGATCCGCAGCGTGATGTAACCCGTTTCGAGAAGGCGGTATCCGAATCCGGTATCGAGACCCGGTTCGTGCTGGAAACCCACATACATAATGACTATGTGTCCGGCGGGCGCGAGTTGGCCCGACTTCTCGGGGCGCAACCGGTGTTGCCGGCGGCGGCGGGAGTGGCGTTCGATCATCTTCCCGCCTTCCACACCGAGGATCTGGTGGCGGGCGACCTGGTGATAAGGCCGATCCACACCCCGGGTCACACCCCCGAGCACATGAGCTACACGATTGTCCTGGACGGTCGCACCCGGGCCGTGTTCTCGGGTGGAAGCCTTCTGGTGGGCTCGGCGGGCAGAACCGACCTTCTAGGCGACGCGCGGGCTCGCCAGCTGGCCCGCCTTCAATACCTGTCTGTGCGGAGGCTGGCCGAGTTGCCGGACGGGACGGATCTGTATCCGACACATGGGGAGGGGTCGTTCTGTACGGCTTCGGGCGCAGGCAGGTACACCTCGACAATCGGAACCGAGAAGCGCGCCAACCCCGTTCTGGCCTACACCGATCCGGAAGAGTTCGCCTCCGCCCAGCTAAGCGGGTTGGAACCGTTTCCCAGCTATTACGCGCACATGGGGCCGATCAACCTGCTGGGACCGACACCCTTTCCAGCCAAAGAGGTGCAGGAGATCGAATGGTCTGAGGTTCCGGCAGGCACAAATCTGGTCGATATCCGACCCAGGTCGGACTACGCGGCCGGACATGTTCCCGGTTCGCTCGGCCTCGAGATCTCCGATCAGGTAGGGGTATGGGCCGGTTGGCTGCTGCCGTTCAACAGTCCGATAGCGCTGGTAGCTAATCGAGATCAGGACTTCGGTCGGGTGTCTCGCCAGATGAGACGCATTGGCTTCGACAACCTGAGGGGAGTCATCTTCGGCGTTGACGGTTGGGTAGCTACCGGCGGAGACCTGGTTTCAAACCCGATGCGTACCCCGGCGGACTTGGCGTCATCGGCGTGGGAGAGCGGGATACAAGTCCTTGATGTCAGGTCACCGGGAGAGAGGGCATCCGCCCATATCCGCGGTTCCGTGCATCGTTACCTTCCTGACCTGCGTGACGGCTTGCCCGTCGAATTGGACGTCTCCCGCGAGGTATGGGTGGTGTGCGGTTCCGGCTATCGGGCGACCGCTGCGGTGAGCTTTCTCGAAGCAGGAGGTGTGACGCCGTTAGTGGTCACACCCGGAGGGGTGTCCGATGTTCTGGCGGCTCTAGCCGACGAGTATCGGTAGTCGTCCTCGGCCGACGAACCCATGTTCTGCAAGCAACCCTTTTCCCGCCGGTGTTATGCCGTATGTCGTTTCGCTATCCGGTCACTATGACAGCTGTTCGGGGAAACCGGCATAATTGTTTGTGTGAGAGCGGCATGACCAGGGTGAGTGGAGCAGCAATAAAGCTCCATGGGGGAGAACGACATTAACCCTGATTCTTCATGCCCCGGACACACCGAACTCAAAAAGGCCATGTCAAGCGCAGCACCGTGGGGCGTCCCGGCGTTCACCTCAGGGTGAAGGGTGACACCCCGGCCAGTAGAGGCCACCAAGCGGCTATCTTCCCAGGTCAGAGAGTTTATTGCATCTTCTCGGCTACCCAATCAAACCCCTGCATTAAAAATTGGGGTTAACCATGCCGATCTTGATCGAAACCACTCGACCACTTCTCCCGGCGAGGTGACCGGGCGCGCCCTGACTCCGTCCATGCAGGCATTACCGTATACATGACATCGGGACGCCACATAAAGGAAACTCGGGGATATGACGGTAAGTGAAGGAGATCCTATCGATCGAGGACAAGGTAAGTTCGTATCCGGGAGCGAGCCGTTGGTGGTGACCGAGGCCGACGGGGTAGGAATGACCACGCCGACGCCTTTCGTGCGACATGTCAAGGTGTTGCTGTCGCCGATGCTTCAACCCGGATTGGGAGACTTCGCGGTCGGCGTGTGTGAGGTCCCGCCTCATCAGATGGGCAGTCTCCATACCCATCCCGACGCCGCCGAGATCTGGATGTTCTCCGAAGGCGAGGGACGGGCCGCGGTGGGGGATAAGGAGGTAACCACCGGACCGGGAACGGTGGTCTACACCCCGCCGGGAGTCAGCCACCAGTTCTTCAACACGGGTGATACAACCGTGAAGCTGTTCTGGATGTACAGCCCGTCCGGACCCGAAGACGATGTCATCAACGCCCGGTTCGGTTGACTTCCCCGAAACGATTCCGGCCCCTGCCGGTATCCCGAAATCGGCGCCTTGTTCAGGTCCCCGCCGGTCTGCGCTGAGTCGAGGTCTGCAAGGGGGAAAGAGATGCGTCGTTCGGTCGGCCCTGAAGGCGGCGCCTCGTACGGACCGTGCAAGCGAAGCGGAGGTTTGGCGGCCTGAAAATGATCTCCACGCACGAATCTGGTCGAGTGGTTTGGTAGCCTCCGAACTGTAATCGGACACTCTGGCGAGGGAACGGCGCTGACCGCAATAGTCGACAAGCAATCAACCCCGGCGCCCACCGCGACGTTGCGGACCCTACCGGCGCTGGTTCGGGAGCGCGCCCGTTCCGCTCCCCGTTCGGTTGCCATGCGCGAAAAGAAATACGGTATATGGCGCGAGATCACCTGGGAGGAGTACTGGCGCCAGGTCTTGCTCGCCGCCCACGGATTGCTGTCACTTGGTGTCGAGGTCGGTGACCGGGTGTCTATACATTCCGAAGATAGACCGGAATGGCTGGTGCTGGATATGGCCACTGTGGCGGTACGCGGCATTACGGTAGGTCTATACCCCACCAATCCCGCCGCCGAGGTGCGTTACCTGCTGGCGGATTCGGGCGCTTCCATCCACCTGGCGGAGGACCAGGAGCAGGCCGACAAACTCTTAGACATCGCCGACTGCCTTCCCGCTCTGGACAAGGTCATCCATATCGAGCCGCGCGGCTTCCGCAACTATAAGGAGGATCCCCGGTTTATCTTCTGGGATGACTTCCTGGAGATCGGACGGCGCCACCGGGCCCGCTATCCCGGCGCGGTTGAGGAGCGCATGGCGCGGGCCCGAACCGACGACGTGGTGACTCTCGTCTACACCTCGGGCACGACCGGTCCACCCAAGGGCGCCATGCTCGACAACGCCAACGTGGAGTACTGCATGGATGTACTCATCAGGAGCCGCGAGCGAATGCCGGACGGGGACCCTCCCGGACCTACCGACCAGATCCTCACCTATCTGCCGCTGTGCCACGTCGCCGAGCGCATCTTCTCCACCTGGACCTCGGCGGCGACCGGGGCGGTCTTGAACTTTGCGGAATCTATCGAGACGGTTCCCGAGAACCTGCGAGAGGTCCAGCCCACCCTGTTCTTTTCGGTCCCTCGCATATGGGAGAAGATCCATGCTTCGGTACTTTTGAGAACTGCCGACGCCACCAGTTTCAAGCGCTTGTGTATGTCGTTGGGTTTCATCCTGGCGAGAGCGATCGGGCGCGCCCGGGTCGCCGCCGGTGGACGACACACCCCGGCGAGCAGGCTTGCGTACGCTATCGGCTATCCACTGGTGTTGCGGGCGCTCCGGGAGAGGATCGGATTACGCCGGTGCCGGTGGGCCGCCAGCGGCGCCGCTCCTATAGCGCCCGAGGTGATCGGGTTTTTCCATGGTCTCGGCGTCAATCTCTTCGAGTTGTACGGGATGACCGAAAACGCGGCGATCGCCACCACCAACTTCCCCGGCCGTATGAAACAGGGCGCCGTGGGCGAGCCCTATCCGGGTATCGGTTTGCGAATCGACCCGGAGACCGGCGAGATCCAGACCAGACATGAGGGGGTTTTCAGGGGCTACTGGAACGACCCTACCAAGACGGCCGAAGCGTTCACCACCGACGGGTGGCTGCGCACCGGGGATGTCGGAGAGTGGGTCGACGGCGTCCATATCCGGATTGTTGACCGCATCAAGGATATAATCATCACCTCGGGAGGCAAGAACGTTTCCCCGTCGGAAATCGAAAACAGCCTCAAGACCTCCCCGTACGTCAAGGAGGCGATGGTAGTCGGCAATCGCCGGAACTACCTGACCGCACTGGTCGGGATCGAGTTGGACACGGTGGGGGATTGGGCCACCCGCCGGGGTATTCCCTACACGACATATCGGGACCTCACCCGCAAACCCGAGGTGATCGAACTCGTACAAGATGCGGTGGACCGCACCAACGCCAAGTTCTCCCGCGTGGAGAACATCCGGAAGTTCCGTATGATCCCCAAGGAACTCGATCACGAGGACGGGGAGCTGACCGCCACTCAGAAACTGAAGCGAGCGGCTATGCAAGAAGCGTTCGGAGACCTGATCGATGAACTGTATGCGGCCGACTCCTGATTGTCGGCGCCCCGGCATCCATGTCAGGAAAGCCTACGGATGGTCGCTATGATCGCCTCCGGCTCGGTGCTGGCCCAAGCGGATTGGAATCAGTTACTCGGAACGCTGGTCAGCGGACTATCTCTCGGTGCCATCTACGCGTTGCTGGCGATGGGGTTCGTCATCATCTTCAAGGCCACCCAGGTCGTGAACTTTGCTCACGGCGCCATGGCGACCCTGGGGGCGTATTTCACCGCGACCGTGGCGGTCGAACTGAACTTCCCGGGCCGGTATCTCCAAGGCGCCCCGATGGTAGGCTGGTTGCTGTCGGTACTGGTGGCGCTGGCGCTCTCGGGATTGGTCGGAATACTTCTGGAGAGGGTTTTTCTTCGACCGATGGTGGGGGAGGAGTTGTTCTCCCTGGCCATCGTCACCCTCGGTATGCACATCATCCTGCTGACGGTCGTGACCGACCTGATAGGGCCGGATCCCCGTTCGATGGCCGACCCGTGGGGAGATTCTTCGGTCGACTTGGGCTATGTGGTCATCCCCCAGACGGAGATAGCCCAGTTCGTCCTGGCCATAGTCCTGATTTCCCTGGTAGGGGTCTTCTTCCGAACCCGAACCGGGTTGGCCATGCGGGCCACGGCGTTCGATCAGGAGGCGGCTCGCGCCCAGGGGATAAACGTGGGGAGGATCTTCGCTTTGGCTTGGGCGATCGGCGCTGTTCTCGCCACGGTGGGAGGTATTTTCGGCTCGGTATATCCGCGCCGGGTGGGGGTCTTTCCGGACACGGCCCTCCTCGCCATGCGAGCCTTCCCGGCCATAATCCTGGGCGGTCTCGACTCGGTGAGCGGGGCGATGATCGGCGGGCTGGTAGTCGGGCTGGCCGAGGCGGCTGCCGGCAGTTACCTGAACCATCCCCTCTTCGGAACCGGCTTCAGCGGCATCGTTCCCTACCTGCTGATGCTGGCTGTTCTATTCGTCCGGCCACATGGAATCTTCGGAACCGTGGAGATCCGACGGGTATGAGGGGCCGACCTCTACTTCACGCCTCCTACGCCACCGACCAAGCGTTGATGCCGACCGTCACCAAGAAAACCGTTTTGGGCGCCTTCTTGTTCCTGGCCGCAGCGGCGCCGTTCGCCGGCCACATCCCGCTATACCCGGACTTCCTGGGTGACAACGACTGGATGAAGTTGCTCTCCCACGTCGCCATCTTCGGGATCGGGGCCTTGGGAATCAACCTGCTTACCGGGGTGGCCGGCCAGGTGTCCCTGGGCCACGCCTTCTTTATGGGGGTGGGCGCCTATGTAGCAGCGGTGCTGGGAGGTTCGCCGGGCGACCTGTGGGGGTTGGGGTTACCGATGTGGATTTGGCTGCCGATGGCCGGAGTCGTTCCCGCACTCATCGGCCTCCTCGTAGGTCCGGCCGCGGTCCGGGTACGAGGCCTGTACCTGGCTTTCGCAACCCTCGCCCTGGTCTTCATCGGGGAGTGGGCATGGCGAAACCTGACCTTTATCTCCGGTGGATCCTTCTCGGGGCGCCGTTTCCCCGATTTCCAATGGCGATGGTGGAAGGAGGAACAACCGCTCGTGGACTTTACGACCGACAGCGTGTGGCTGGGTTTGGCGGTGAGCGAGGAGGCGAAGGTCTACCTGATGACGCTGGCCTTCCTCTTCGCGGCGACCTTGATCGCCAAGAACATTCAACGGAGCCGGACCGGTCGGGCTTTCCAGGCCATCCGCGACCGCGACATCGCTGCTGCGGTAATGGGGGTGGACGAGTTCCGCTACAAGTTGACGGCCTTCGGGATATCGTCGGGATACGCGGGGGTGGCGGGCGCGCTGTTCGCCTCGTTCGTGGGCCGCCAGGTTCCCGAGACGTGGGACTTGTTCCTGTCGGTGGAGTTCCTGGCCATCATCCTGATCGGCGGCGCGGGAACGGTGTCGGGAACCCTCATGGGGGCGGCCTTCGTAGTTGTGCTGCCCCGTGTGGTTCAGGACTTCACCGAGGCGCTGAAGGGTTTTATCGAGGAGGGTGAAGGAACCCTGGTCAGCGTCGCCGATGTGCTGGTGGCGGTTTCCGCCGACGACTTCGGGATCGTGCATACGCTTCCGGGGTTGGGTCCCGGACTTTCTGTGTTTCAACTCAACCAGGTCCTGTTCGGTCTGCTTATCATCCTGTTCATGATCTTCGAGCCGCTCGGACTCTACGGAATCTGGGTACGCGTAAGGAACTACTGGAAGTCGTGGCCGTTCACCTATTGAAGGATCGGTCGACTGCCTGAGAGGAGAGGACAACAGAGAGCAAAACCAGGCCTCGGCAGGATAACGGAAGAGTTCGAGAGGGAGGTAGATATGAGAGTGAAGTTGGTATGGCTTGGGCTGGTCTTGGTTATGGCGGTAGTCACCGTGTCCTGCGGTGACGCCGAGGAGGCGGATGACGCTCCGACGACGACCGTTTCCCCATCCACAACGTCGGCCCCGGTGACGGAGGCGCCCGTCGACGAAGAGGAACCGGTCGCCGAGGCCGTTCCTGAGACCGAGGACGCCGACGACATGATCGCAACCGACATCGGGGTCGATCTCGACGCCGGGGTCATCAAGGTGGGTATGCTTTCCGACCTGACCGGCGCCTTCGGTCCATTGGTCAGCCTCATATCGGCGGGCGCCAATGTTTTCTGGGCCGATGTCAACTCCATGGGCGGCGTGCACGGCTTGCAGGTCGAACTCGTCTACCGCGATACCGTGTATTCGGTGGACAACCACGTTCAGTTCTACGAGGAACTGAAGGACGAGGTGGTGGCGTTCGGCCATTCCACCGGCTCGCCCCACACCGTGGCCATCCGCGAAGACCTGGAGGCGGACGGTATTCTGGCCATCCCCCTCACCTGGTATTCGGGCTGGTCTGATCCGTCTCTCAACTCCAACCTGCTGTCCCATGGAACGCCCTATTGCATCGAGTCGATGAACCTGGTCGGGTACCTGTCGGATGTCGCCGTGTCGAACGGAATGGCTGATCCGACCCTCGCCATCGCCAGTTTCCCGGGCGACTACGGGCTCGACTCGGCCGTCGGCGCCCGGTTGGCGGCGGAGGCGCTGGGCCTGGAGATCGTCTACGACGGATCGGGGAAGATCATTCCCGGTCAGGACAACGCGCCGATCGGCGCCGCCATCGCCCAGAGCGGCGCCGACATCGTATGGGTCACCGCCAACGCTCCCACCTTCTCCGAGGTGTACGGCGCCGCGGTCGCCCAGGGTATGGAGGCCTTGTGGTCCGGGGCGGCGCCGACTTGGAGTCCGGCTTTCGTGGCGCCCGACTCGCCCATCAAGGACGCCATCAGTCGCGACTTCTATGTGAGCGGCTATTTCCCGCCCCTTACGGACGACACTCCGGGCATGGCGCGAATACGGGCGTTGATCGATGAGTTCGCGGCCGACGCTCCCCGCAACGACTACCTGATCGAAGGTTTCATCGAGGGGATGATCCTGTTCGAAGCGCTCAACAGGGCCTACGAGAGTGGGGACATGACCCAGACCGGGGTGCTGGCTGCCGCCAAGAGCATCGAAGAACTTGATTTCGGGGGGATCGCCCCCAACGAGAGCTATGTGGGTTCCGCCAACGACCGGCTCCAGCGACAATCGTGGATCAGTCGGCCCGATCCGGAGGGTTTGGCCGCCGGTACGACCGGTACCGGCACCCGGCTGACCGATGCCGCCTACACCCATCCGGTGGCTGCCGCCTATGTCTTCGATGAGGCCTGTTACAAGCTGTCATGAGGGGGTTCGGCGGG
The DNA here is from genome assembly GCA_964516495.1 of uncultured Acidimicrobiia bacterium. Taxonomy (GTDB): domain Bacteria; phylum Actinomycetota; class Acidimicrobiia; order Spongiisociales; family Spongiisociaceae; genus JAPPFW01. Next base: position 9,658 of record CAZEZF010000033.1, read on the forward strand.
ATAGGCGGAGTTTGCCTCCCCGGATAGCTCGTCTACATGCTTGAGGTTTCCGGTCTCGAGGTGGTCTACCACGATGTGGTGCGCGTCTTGAAGGGAATTTCCCTGACGGTGCCGGAAGGGCGGATCGTCGCGCTGCTGGGGACCAACGGCGCCGGCAAGACCACCACCGCCCGAGCCGTCACCGGTCTGCTGGATGTTCATGAGGGCGAGGTGACGAAAGGGTCGATCAACTTCAAAGGTCGTGACCTGACCGGCGCCTTGCCCTCCGCCCGGGTCCGCGCCGGGATCAGCCAGGTGATGGAGGGTCGCCGCGTTTTCGTCGAGATGACGGTAGCGGAGAATCTGGCGGTAGGGGCGTACACGGTCAGGGACCGGGCGTCGGCCGAGGCCGCGCATGAACGGGTAATGGACCTGTTCCCGACCCTGGCGGCCCGGCGCGATCAAGTGGCCGGTTACCTGTCGGGAGGCGAGCAGCAGATGCTGGCTATCGGGCGAGCGTTGATGCAGTCACCCGAACTGATGATCCTCGATGAGCCCTCGCTAGGGCTGGCGCCGCGCTTGGTGAGGCGGATCGGTGAGATAGTCGTGGAGATCAACCGGCAGGGCGCCGCGGTGCTGCTCATCGAGCAGAACGCCAACATGGCCCTCTCGATTGCTCACCATGGTTACGTCCTAGAGACCGGTTCGATAGTGATGGATGGAGAATCGGGGACACTGTTGAGGGATGAGGACGTGCAGGAGTTCTACCTGGGATTGCGCGCCGGGGAGCGGAAGTCCTTTCGAGATGTCAAGCATTACAAGCGTCGTAAGCGGTGGTTATCTTGAACTTTCAGGGTAACGAAACGCCGCTGTTGGAGGTTGAGGACATCAGCCTTTCATTCAAGGGTCTGGCAGCCCTGGAGGGGGTGTCGTTCGAGGTAGTCGGAGGGGAACTGTTTGCCATAATCGGTCCCAATGGAGCGGGGAAAACCTCACTCTTCAACTGCATCAGCCAGGTCTACCGCCCTCAAAGCGGCGCGATACGGTGGGATGGGTCCTCCCTGATGGGCTTGAAGCCCGACCAGGCCGCCGAGTTGGGTATCGCCCGTACGTTTCAGAACATCGAACTCTTCCCCTATATGACGGTGCTCGACAACATACTTACCGGACGTCACATCCGCATGAACCACGGGTGGGTGTCGGGCGCCTTGTGGTGGGGCCGCGCCAGGCGGGAGGAACTGCGGAACCGGCGCCAAGTGGAGGAGATCATCGACTTCCTGGAGATCGAACACTGGCGCAAACACCCGGTGCGGCTGCTGCCCTACGGTATCCAGAAGCGGGTGGAGTTGGGCCGGGCGCTGGCGATGGAACCCCGACTCCTGCTCCTCGACGAACCGGTGGCGGGAATGAACCTCGAAGAAACCGAGGACATGGCCCGGTTCATCCTAGATATAAGGGATGAGTTGGGCATCACCATGATCCTGGTTGAACACGACATGGGTTTGGTCATGGACATCGCCGACCGGGTGATGGTTCTCGACTTCGGCCGCAAGATCGCGGAGGGTCGGCCGGAAGAGGTGCAATCCGATCCTCGGGTGGTACGCGCCTACCTGGGAGAGGCCACTTTCGACTCCGTTTGAGCGCCTCTTAGCTACACCGGACGTTTCGATTCGTCCCGCCGACCGGCGTCGGCATCGCCGACTAACTCGTGACCGGTGGGGTTGAAGTAGGGGACCTCGCGCATCGTCCGGCCGATCGCAGTGCGGCGGGCGACGAGCGTCGGTGGATGCCGCATCGGAGTATTTCGGAGATCTAAAGATATGATTATCTTTCGCGACAATAGGGAGAATCCAGGCTTATTCTCGAAAGATATTCTTATCTTTAGCTCAAATCAGCCCCGAACTCCTCGTGTGTGGGGGCTGGTCACCGGTTTATGCCAAGCCCTCGTCGAAACCTGTCCTAAGGATCGGGAGGATGGTAACGCCGGGCTCGTGTTCGGCCTTCGGCCCGGGCCAATCCGGCGCGCACAAGGTCGTTGAGAAGGTTACGGACTACGTTCATCGACTCGTCCAACAGTCTGCTCGCTTCGGCTGTTGAAATGCTGCCGCGGCGGGCGATCTCATCGAGCAATCTTTGTTGCTGGTGGTTACGCGCCTGCCGGCCGGCCGCGCCGACCCTGAGAACCGCTTCGTGCGACAGCACATATCGCGCGCCGCCCCGAACGCCGATACGTGTCAATAGACCCTTGGCGGACGCTCCGGACAGAACCGCATTGGCATCGACATCCTCGATCAGTTGGCGCAGGCGACGGGGAGTCACCGAACCTTCCGAGCGGGCCACTACCAGCGCTCGCCGCTCTTCGACCGTCAGGGTGTAGTCAGCAAAAAGCCGAAGCCATATCTGATCTTCGACGCTCACGAGCGTCCGATTTCGCAGCGTCACAGTGACCGAGGTCGGGGTCGCTTCGAATGTCGGCGGCGCCAATAGGCGTGCTTCCATCTCACGGAACATCAGATCCACACCTTCGCCATACTCCTCCACCAGGCCCATCGCTCTCAGGACGCCCATAATCCGACCGTTACGGCTGTAGTGCTCGTCTCTTATGTTTTCGGGCGTTATGTGTCCGGGAAGAGGGCCGGGGCTGGTCACTTCCACACGATCATCCGAGACCGTTATGTCGACAGTGGCCCCGACCAAGCCGTAGTCCCGGTGGGCAAGAGCGTTGATAACCGCCTCGCGTAACACCCTTCGGGGATACTCCGGGATTGACTCCCTCTTCAGATCCAACACGGCTTCGAATCGCCGTGTGTGTTCGGAAATCAAATCCAGGCAACGTTCCGCCAAGACCGGTAAGGGACCTTTGACCTGTTCGCGATGGCTGGTAGGTCCGGGGCCGGGGCCGACCCCGATCCGCCGAACGAACTGTACTCTTGCTCCCGCATTGTGGCGGGTGGGATCCGATGCGAAGAGGATCGCCGCTGCGTGTAATACCTCCACACCGGTTCCGGAGTCGGAGTTCTCGGCAACGCGGAGATCGATCAGCGCTCGCGCCATCTCCGATCTGCCCACCGACCTCTTGCCGTCATCCTCAAGCGCCCGGTTGACGAGGTCCAAGTCGAAATCGAGTGGATCGAATCGACCGATGGACTCCTCCTCGCCCGGATGTTCAGAGCGGGCCAGGATGAATCTCCTGAGTGAATCTCCTCTGAGCGGAAGCGAATCGCCTCCGACCCGCCGCAGGAGACGACCGCTCGGGGTAGTAACTATCCGACCTCGTACCTGAGGAACAAGATTCAAGGTAAGTTCCAGGCCATCGACCTGTACGGCCTTCATCTGTATGTCCACATCGCACTCCGCCGCGAAACGAGTGATCCTGTCCCGGACTTGTTGGCTCAGTGGACACCCGACAATGGATCGATCATCAGCGACACCAAGCACTATAAGCCCACCATCGGTCATCGCCATCGCGGGTATGGCATCGAGGAGCCCGCGAGACACGCCGCGTTTGAAGTCGAGCGCCCCATGCTCACGGCGACCGAACATTTCCCAGAACTCCTCCGTTGTGAGGGAGTCGGGAACCTCATCTGGCGTGGACGGCATGAACACAGGCGAAATATACCCGAATCTTTCTCCAATAAAGGCCTTTCACCCGTTTATGAGAGAAAGATTCGATTATCTTCTTCCGAATCCGAGTAAAAGGTCGACGCCCTGAGCCTGCCGGTGGTTGGGCGATTCATCTGTTTCGGCTAGTGTTTCTGTTGCTTACAAGAGACACAGGAGATGCGAACCGATGGCGGGAGAACCTCTCGATCTGGTGGTGAAGAACGGGACCGTGGTACTGGGCAATGGCCGGTACCGGGTGGCGGTAGGAGTGAAGGCCGGCAAGGTGGCGATGCTCGCTCCCGAAGAGTTGATGCCGCCGGCGTCACGGACGATCGACGCCCGGGGTAACTACATATTGCCGGGCGTGGTGGATTCGGAGGCCCATCCCGGCTGTTACGTACCGTTCGAATACGACATGACGACCGAATCGCGGGCCGCGGCGACAGCGGGAATCACGACGTGGGGTATCCAGGCGCCGACTACCCGTCTAGGGACCAAACCGTTCAAGGAGGTAGTCGCCAGGGCGGATGTGGTGTCCTTCAACGAGTCGTTTCCGTCTGGTCGGGATGTGATCAACGAGGTGAGTCATGTGGACGCCTACCTGACCTACATGCTGGAAACAGACGAACACGCCCACGAGATACCCCAGTACGCCGAGGAGCACGGGGTTACTTCCTTCAAGCTGTATCTGCAAACCCGCTCCATGAAAGGCATGTCCGACGACGCCGACACGAACTGGCCGTCCCGGCGCGCCGGTCTGGGGGAAGGCATCGATGACGGAACCGTGTATCTGGTCATGGAGGAGGTGGGCCACCTCGGCTATCCGGGAATCGTGCATATCCATCCGGAGAACTGGGAGATCGGCCGGATATTCGAAGAGCGCCTTCAGAAGGGGGGGCGGACCGACTTCGGGTCGTGGACGGATCGTTCACCGGACTTCCTCGAAGCGCATCATGTTCGTTCCTACGCATACCTGGCGATGCAGACTCCGGGCCATGTGCCGCTGTACTTGCAGCACTGTACCACCAAACTGTCGTTCGAGGAGGTGGCTCGCGCCCGGGCGGAAGGGTTGGAGCTTTACGCCCAGACCGGCCCGCCGTGGTTGTGGGCGGAGCCGGAGTACGGGTGGCGCATCAACGTTCCGCTGCGGCGCCGGGACAACATCGAAGCCCTATGGGTCGCCCTCGCCGAGGGAATAGTCGATGTGGTCGGATCGGATCATGTGGTGGGTTGGGAGCCGGCCTCCTACGAGGAGATGTTCAATCCCGTCATCTGGGACTGCCGCACCGGGTTTTCCAGAGTGGAGTTGTTCCTGCCGGTGATGCTGTCAGAAGGGGTCAATAAGGGTCGCATCAGCCTGGAGAGGGCGGTGCAGGTGAGTTGCGAGAACCCCGCCAAGACGTCCGGCTTGTGGGGTAGGAAGGGTTCGCTCCTTCCGGGTTTCGACGCCGATATGGTCATCATCGACCTGGGTCGCGAGGTGACGGTGGGTAAGGAGCACATCAACACCCGTTCGGGATGGTCGATCATGGAGGGCCATGACTTCACCGGTTGGCCTATCAAGACCATCATGCGGGGGGAGGTCACCGCGGAGTGGGCGGACGACTCTCCCGGAATGCGTCCGGTGGGCGAGCCCAGAGGGGAGTACCTGCCCCGCGAACTGCGACCCAAACATGAGGTCATCAACGCCACCAGCCCCGCACGGATCGCTCCCACCGGAAGATGGTTGGCGGACGAGTTCCACCGCCCCGGCTTCGCACCTGAAACCACCAAGTACACCTCGGTAAGGGAGAGTTGAGTATGGCGGTCTGGGACGACCTCCTCACCGACACCGACCGGGCGGTATTCGACGCGGCCGGCTGGGGCAGGAGAGCCGGCTACGGGAAACGTCCGGCGATCATGGTCATCGACGTCAACTACAACTTCTGCGGGGACCGAGCGGAGCCCATCCTCGAATCCATCAAGAGATGGCGTTATGCCTGCGGTCCGGCCGCCTGGGATACGGCAATCCCGGCCATCCTGCAGATCCTGGATGTGGCGCGGGCCAAGCGCCTTCCCGTGGTGTACACCACCAACCCGAGGAGGGCTGACGGCTTCGACCTCGGTATCTGGTCGCTGAAGAGCACCCGGGCCGAGGATGAGGTGGACGTCATGGGCCATAAGGGCAACGAGATAGTGGCGGAGGTAGCGCCTCGACCCGACGATCTGTTGATCGAGAAACGGAAACCGTCCGCCTTCTTCGGGACGCCCCTGATGAGCCACCTCAACATGATGGGCGCCGATTCGCTGATCCTCACCGGAACCACCACCAGCGGATGCGTGCGGGCCACTGCGGTGGACGCGCTGTCCTACGACGTGAGGGTTACCATTCCCCACGAGGCGGTGTTCGACCGAGGCGACCTGTCCCACCGTGTCGCCCTATTCGATCTGCACATGAAGTATGTGGATGTCACCGACCTCGACGATGTGCTTACCTATCTGGACGGTCTGCCGGTCGGGTTGTTCGACGATATCTATCCGCCGGCCGCCGAGGCGGCCAGGAGGGAGGCCGGTTGAGTTTCGAGTTCCCGATCCGCAAGTTCATAACCCACATCGAAGAGGAGCGCAGCCGAGAGGGGCTGGTGGCCCGCACACCGCTTCGGAAGGCGGTCGTGGCGGCGGTAATTCACAATCCGTATGCAGGTGCGTATCACGAGGACCTGTCCGAGGCGGTCGATTTCTCCGTCGGTCTCGGGGCGAAGCTGGGGCATATGGCTACCGAGGCGCTGGGTGATCCGGTTCAATCCTACGGGAAGGGTGGGATCGCAGGTGTGGCCGGTTCCCAAGAGCATGTGGTCATGTTCCTCTCGACCGCCTTCGCCAATCCGTTGCGGGAGGAAGTAGGAGGAGGGGTGGCCTGGATGTCGTCGGCCACCATCGTAGGACCCCCCGGGACACCGATCACCCTTCCGATAGCTCACAAGGATGCTCTGTATGTGCGTGACAACTACGACGCTATCACGCTCTATCCGGGTGACGCTCCCCATCCGGATGAAGTGGTCGTCGCGGTGGCGGTCGCCAACCGTGGGCGGCTGAACGCCCGATTGGGAGGCTTGGCCGCCGCCGACGTTGCAGGTGAGGACGGTCTGAGTTAGTGGCCGAAGCGTTCTGCACGGCGGTCATCAACATAGGAACCCTGGTTACGGGTGACCTTGATCGCCCGGTGATGGAGGCGGAAGCGATCTTCATCGAGGATGGTCGGATTGTCGCCCTCGGATCTGCGGAAGGTTACGAGCAGGCGGACCAGGTTATCGACGCCGATGGAGCTACGGTCGGTCCGGGCCTGATCGACTCCCACTGCCATGTGGTCATCGGTGACTTCACCCCCCGTCAGAACACGGTCGGTTTCCTGAGTTCCTACGTTCACGGAGGGATCACCCAGGCGATTTCTCCGGGGGAGATACATGCGCCCGGTCGTCCTCACGACGCCGACGGGGTGGTGGCGTTGGCGGTCTTCGCGCAGCGATCCTGGAGCAATTACCGCCCGAACGGTATGAAGGTTCACGGCGGGTCGGTAGTTCTGGAACCTACGTTGGCGCCCCGTCATTTCCGCTACCTGGCGGACCAGGGGGTGTGCCTGGCCAAGTTCGGGTTCGGGCGTTATCAGGATCCGTCCGACGGCGTTCCCCAGGTCAGGGCCGCCCAGGAGGTCGGGATCCGGGTGATGTGCCATTCCGGGGGAGCGTCCATTCCGGGGTCGAAGCCCATCACCACCGACCATTTGAAGCTGCTGAGACCGGACGTGTGCGGCCACATAAACGGCGGCCCCTCCAGTCTTGACGATGCGGGGGTCCTCGACATTGTGCGCAACACCGACCTGGTCCTCCAGATAGTCCAGGCCGGTAACCTGCGGAGCGCCGTCATGATCATCGAGGCGGTACTCGAATACGGCGCCGAAGCCCGGGTCATCATCGGATCGGACACCCCGACCGGGACCGGCGTGATGCCCCTGGGGGTTCTGAAAACCATGGCCGAGTTGTCCTCCCTCACCGGCGCCGACCCTGCCGTTGTATGGGCTTGGGCGTCGGGTGTCACTGCCGATGTCTACGATCTGGAAGCCGGCAAGATCGAGGTGGGTCGCCCGGCCGACCTGGTGATCGCCGACGCTCCCTGGGGATCATACGGGGGTGACGCGTTGGGGGCCTTGGCGCGAGGTGACATTCCCGGTATCGGCGCCGTTCTCATCGACGGACAGGTCAGAGCCCTTAAGAGCCGCAACACGCCGGCGGCGACCCGCCGGGTAACGGTCACCCCCGAGGTCGGGGAACTTCCGGGTTCGGCGCATGTCTGAGGGATGCAACCCCTTGGTCGCTACCCTCCATCCGGCGCCGATCAACTCCGGAGCGCCGAAAACGATCACAGGCTTCTCGGGTTCGGGACCACCCCCGACACCACTGTTCCTGGGTCTGAGCGCCACCCGACCGTCCCGTTGGGGTGGTCTGTCCATGATTATCCCAGGCCCGGTCAACTCGACGTCGACAGCGGCCGGCGGCGCCTTGGGTTACCTACCGATAGGCGGACAGATGTGACAGTTTCAACCCTTCTAGCGGCCGCGTCTTGGACTTATCCAACCCGGCGAGGTGGGTCGGTTCATGCAGGGGGTTGTTCAGGAGGATGCTGAACGGAATGTAGGAAGACAACGGAATGGGAGACCGGAGATGGGCAAAGCAGCAGAAGTAACCGTCCCGGCCCGGCAGGGTCGGGGTGTCTATGTAAAGAAGGGTCAGCTACTCGATATCGTGGATGTGGAGGGACATCAGGTGGGAGACCTGATCGCCTGGTTCCGTCACGATCCCACCGAGTATCTGTCTCCGACCCATACGGTGTCATGTAACGCTTCGATTCGACTGGTGACCGGATCCCAGCTGTTCTCCAACCATCGGAATCCCGTCTTCACGATCCTGCGTGATGATGTCGAGAAGCACGACATCATCGTCCCCTGTTGTGATCATGAACGCTTCAAGCGGGATTACGACCTCGACGACCATGATCACTGCCTGGCAAACCTGGAGCAGGCGCGGGATCTGCTCGGTGAAGAGGTAGGGCTCCGAGGTGAGACGGCTTGGAACGTGTTCATGCACAACAGAGTGACCGACGACGGCGCGGTAGTGACCGATCCGGCCGCCCATGAGGCAGGCGCCACCATCACCCTGCAAGTTCACGAAGACCTGGTGGTGCTGCTGTCGGCCTGTCCCCAGGACCTCACACCCTGTAATGACTTCAACCCCACCTCCATGCTGATGAGGGTTCGAAATGAGTGACCACAAGACAGGACAACAGATGGCTGACCGAATCGAAACCCTTACCAAAGATCGGCGCTGGGATGAGTCCGCCCGAAAGATCAGATCACCGTTCGAGTTGGACCCGTCATTGTGCATCTACTCACCGCAGGCCAACCGGGAGGCGTTGGATCATCCCCAGGTGGCCGGATTCCACAAGTTCGTAAGTGAGGTCTGGGCGCCTCCGGCAACACCTGCCGGCGCCAGGCGGGTGGCTTTGCTCATCCCCTGCACCAAGTTCAAGCCCTACTCGACCAGCCGGGAGCATCGGGCCATCAACGCCGCTCTTCTCGACGCCGGATGGGAACCGCAAGGGTCCTCGACCGCGCCTGCTTCGCTCGTCGAATACCTGGACGAGGGCGAGAACCCACTCCTCTTGCACGACGGCCCGTTGCGTAAGGGAAATGTATACCTGGACCGATTCGTGCTGTCCGAACCGCTGGGCATCGTTCCCTACCCCCACATCTATTATTGGGAAGGCAGGCAGAGTCCCGCCACTTCCTACGACGACCCGGGGCTTTTCGAGTCGAGAGGTACGTCGGTTTCGCCGGAGCGATCCGATTGCACCGCGGTTCCCCTGGCGAACGGGAAGTGGCGATGGGGACCCGGAGAACGTCAGGCCTATGCGGAGACCCACAACTATCTGGCCGATGTGATCCGGAAGGCCTTGATCCGCCTGTCGCCCTTGTATTCGAGTATCGGCGCTTGGGTTTCCCCCGGTCTCACGCACCGTAGCTTCCTCGCCGATCGATCCTTTCGCCGCTCGGAGGGTCTACCCATGTCCAGAAGCGGTCTTGACGGGCCGGTCAAGTTGGTGGGAGTTCTCGAGCAGGCCCCCGGCCTGGTAACCGTGATGCCTACCCAGGACCATCTGGAAGAAGCCCGTTCCCGTTTGGCGGTTCGGTTGCAGGCGGAGGGCCGCAAAGCCACGCCCGGGGCGGTTCGGGCCGTCTACGCCCGGGGGGACGGTAACGACACCCCTCTGGGACTCCCGGAAGCCCTCACCCACCTGGTCGACTGGTTGGATCAGGCATGACCGACCCACGGGTGGCCGGCCGAGCGGACATCGCGGTCACCGCGCGAATGATGGTCTCGGCCGGACTCATGGAGGCCTTCGGACACGTCTCTGCACGGACCCCCGCCGGTTTTCTCATCACCAGCACCCGCCCGATGGGGGCCGCTACCAAGAGGGATGTTATCGCAATTGAAGACGGTACTCCGGTTAGCGGTCCGGTCGGGGAGCTTCCCCTGGAAACACCGATGCACGACGCTATCTATCGGGCCCGCCCTGATGTAGCCGCTATTTGTCGAGGTCATCCGCCCTTTATAGTGGTGTGGGGCGTCACCGGCGACCGTCTGCCGCTCGTGCATGGCCTGGGAGGCATGGCGGGTGGAGTGGTACGGGTGCATCCGGAGATACAGTTGATCAAGACCGGCGAGGCCGGAGACGCGGTCGCCCGGACACTTGGTGATGATTGCGGAGTCCTCTTGCAGGGAAACGGCTGCCTGACGGTCGGGGGGGGCCTACTGGAGGCGGTCACCCGGATGTGGTATCTGGAGGAACGGGCCCGGGTGGTGATACAGGCTCGCAGCGCCGGGATCGGGTTGCCGCAGGCGCCCCGCAAGGAATGGCTAACCCGGTTGGGGGACTCGGCGGCCGAACTGAAGCGGGCCAAACAGTGGATGCTCCACACCTTCGGCGCCGCCCCACCAACAGAGGAGTAGTAGAGCATGGACGGTCCCAAACAACTCGACACCAGCCCGGTAATGACCGACGAGGCGGCCGATTCCTACCGCCGGGACTTTGTCGACCACCTGTGCCAGACCGTGCCGGGTATCAAGGAGAACGTGATCGTCGACGCGGCCGGTTGCTCACTCAAGACCGCCGAGGGCCGAATACTGCTGGACATGATCTCGGGTATCGCGGTCACGAACATAGGGCACTGCCATCCGGCGGTGGTCCAGGCAGTCAAGGACCAGATCGACAGGTTCGCCCATGTTGATGTGTACGGTCGTTTCACGCTGCCACCCCAGGTGGAGATCGCCCGCCGCCTCGCCTCGGTAGCCCCCGGCGACCTCGATGTCGCTTTCCTGACCAGCACCGGAACCGAAGCTACCGAGGGTGCTCTGAAACTGGCCCGCAAATTTACCGGACGGCCCGGTTTCGTAGCCTTCGAACAGTCGTTCCACGGTCGAACCCTCGGCTCCCTCTCGGTTACATGGAAAGAGGAATGGCGCAAGCCGTTCGAACCGCTCCTTCAACCGGTTAGGTTCGTTCCGTTCGATGACCTCGACGCCGCATCCCGAGTGATCGATGAAGATATAGCGGCGGTGATCGTCGAACCGATCCAGGGGGAGGGTGGAGTAAGGATACCTTCGGACGGCTTCCTCCCCGGTCTCAGAGAATTGTGCGCCGAACGGGGCGCACTCCTTATATGTGACGAAGTGCAGGGCGCCATGGGGCGGTCCGGACGTTGGTTCTCCTGCCAGAACTGGGATGTCACCCCCGATGTGATCACCGTAGCCAAAGCCTTCGGCGGAGGTCTGCCGCTCGGGGCGTTCATCTCCACCAAGACGATCTTCTCCACCTTTCTGGACCCGCCGCTGTCCCACCTCACCACGTTCGGGGGTAACCCGGTGTCGTGCGCCGCGGCGGTGGCGGCCTTCGATGTGATCAAGAACGAAGGTCTGGTCGAACGAGCCAAGAAGTTGGGGCAATACCTACGGGCCGGCCTGCGCTCGGTGCAAGATAAGCACGGCGCCACCGTGGTACAGGTACGGGGGCTCGGGTTGTGGTGCGCCTTTGATGTCCGTCCCACCGAACTGGCCCAGCCGCTGGTAGTGGAGATGGCCCGACGGGGTGTGGTGGTCGGCTCGATGCTCAACTCGGCGGGCACAGTACGGGTGGCGCCCCCGTTCATCATCGAGCGTTCGCAGATCGACCGGTTCATCGAGGTGCTGGGCGACTCCCTGACCGCCCTGACAGTTTGACTACGACCCACCCTCTCCCGGACCGGCGGACGGTCATTGTCAGGGGTGGCTGGGTGCTCACCATGGGAGACGGTCCACCGCTCGAGGATGGCGCAGTCTGCATCGAGGACGGCGAGATAACCTATGTCGGACCCTACCGGCGGATGCGAAGAGATCGTCCTGCGGTACCGGTAGTGGGGGACGGTTTCGGGATCGTGATACCCGGAATGGTCAACGCCCACACCCACCTTTCGGAGGCCCTCATTCCCGGCATGGGATCGGAGAAAACCCTCTACGAGTGGGGCGAGGAGATCGTTACCCCTGTCTCCCGGAACCTCACCAGGGAGATGGCTCGCCAAGGCGCCCGACTCAAGGCAATCGAGATGCTCAGGAGCGGGATCACCTATGTGAACGATATGTTCGTGCATTCCAATCCCGGATCAAGGGCGTCTCTCGGAGTTGCGGAAGGTTTGGCGGAGGTAGGTATGCGCGGCGCGGTCAGCTTCGGGGCCGAGGATGCCCTGGGGGCTACTTCCGGCGCCCCCGCCATGTCGATCGAGGAGGTAATCGCCGAGCACCATGATCTGGCGGAGCTAGCCGACCAATCCGAACTGTTGGAGTTCAGGTATGGCATCGGCACCTTGTTGGGCCAGTCCGACGAGTTGCTGGAGGCCGGATCATCGGAGTGCCGCAGGAACGGTTGGGGGGTCCACACCCATCTTGCCGAGGTCAGGGAAGAGGTGGTTCATGCCTCGTTGCGTTGGGGGAAACGACCGGTCATCCAGGCGGCGGACCTCGGTTTCTTCGATGTTCCCATGGTAGCCGCCCACCTTATCTGGATTACCGAGGAGGACATCCGCTTGCTCTCCGAGGCGAAGGTCTCGGTAGCCCACAACCCGGTTGCGAACATGATCCTCGGATCCGGGGTGTGTCCGGTATCGCGGTTGATGACGGAAGGGTTGGCGGTTGGGATCGGCACCGACGGCCCCGCCTCCAACGATTCCCAGAACATGTTCGAAGCGGTCAAGATGGCCGCCCTGCTACAGAAGGCGCATCACCTGGATCCGGCCGTCATCTCCGCCCGTGACGTGCTGCGGATGGCCACCATCGAAGGGGCGCGCGCCTTGGGGGTGGACTCCCTGGTCGGCAGCCTTCAACCCGGCAAACGAGCCGACCTAGTCCTGGTTGATCCGACCGTCGAATTGGCCGCCGTTCACGACCCTTACCAGCAGATCGTCTACTGCGCAGGGCCGCGTTCGGTGGGCAACGTCTGGGTGGACGGACGCCGGTTACTGGCCGATGGACGTCTGATGACCATCGACGAGCCTGAGCAGATCGCTCGCAGCCGTTCGCTGGCCGGGATCGTGGCGGAGCGGGCGGGACTCCGCGGGGTCCATTCCTTCTTATGACCAGGGTCGCGGTGATCGGTGGAGGCCACAATGGTCTGGTGGGTGGGTGTTACCTGGCCGATGCAGGTCTTGATGTGACCGTCTTCGAAGCCAACCCGACCGCGGGCGGTTGTATCTGGACCGAGAATCTTCCCTCGGGTCATCGAATCGAACGAGGGGCGATCGACCACGGACCTATCCTCGAAGTGGTCGAGGAGTTGGGCCTCGCCGAGTTCGGATTGGAGTATGCCTTCCGAGAGGTTACCGCCGGCGCCGGATACGGGGATGGTGTCCGTCTGCTCTTCCATCGTGACCTCTCGGACACCCTGGCAGGCTTCGATAACCTGGATCCGACCGATGTCGCCGGTTACCGGCGGATGGCGCGTATCGGGTCTGATCTTCTCTCCATGATGGGTGGGTTGACATCGGGACCCTCACTTACCGACATCGCCGAACTTCTCCCGAACGCACGGGTGGATCCCATCCGCCTCGTCCTGGCTTCATCGGAAAAGATCGTCGGTGACCATATCGGCGATCCCCATCTGGCCGCATCCCTCACCATGTACGGCGCCTTTACCCAGTTACCGTCCTGGCTTCCCGGAACCGGCATATTTGGTTTCCTGCTGGCAGGTTCCCACGGTCACGGCCCCGGGAGACCCATCGGCGGTTCGATCCGGCTCATCGACGCCCTGACCCAGCGTCTTGAATCCTCCGGAGGAACCCTCAGGACCGGCGAAGCGGTCGTTTCTATCAACCGGATGGGCGGCGAAGTGGCCGTCCGAACTCCATCCAAAACCCATGACGGGTTCGACATCGTGGTGTCAACCCTCGATATCGTACGCACCGGCCGCCTGATCAATCCTTCCCTTCCCGCGTTGGAGGAGGCCGGTAGGACGGCGAGAAGCGGAGCTCTCAACGTGGCCGAGTTCAAGATCGATCTGGCCTTGTCGACTCCGGCCCGACCGGGTCGTTTCGGCCATCCCGAAGCCATCTGGATGCTCCAGCCCCGCCCGGGAGCTATGGAGCGTTCATTCGGTGAGATACTGGCCGGACTGCCTCCTTCCGAGCCCTCCATCTTGTGGGCTTCTCCCTCGGCGCTCGACCCTTCAGGAGCGCCTGCCGGCGGGGGAGTGGCGTGGATGTCGACCTTCGTGCCCGCCCTTCGTAAGGAAGGGGCATGGAGGGACGGCGACCTGATGGCCATGGCGGGCAAGGTGTTGGACAGCTTCGCCTCGATAACCGGGGAGGATGTCCGTGACAAGGTGATCGATATGCGGGTGACGGGACCGCAGGCGTGGGAGAGACGAACCGGCTCTGTCTACGGCAATCCCAACCACCTCGATATGACCCTGGATCAGATGTTCTCGCAGCGACCTCCGACCGGTCTCGGATACCGGACCGGTGTGCCGTGGCTCTACCTGTCGGGGGCCGGAACCTTCCCCGGCGGCGGACTCTCGGGTTTGCCGGGCAAGAACGCCGCGCTGGCGTTGCTTCAGGATCTCGGACGCCAACCAGCCAGGCGCAAAAGGCTGTCGCCCCTTGCGGCAGCCCGTCGCGGTTGGCGCCTCTACCGGGCTCTGACAAAGTGATCATCGATACGGACCTGGGGTTGATCGATGTAGTCACCGGCTACCAACCGGCGGCGGTCATTACCACCGCGGTCCGTATCGGGGTGTTCGAGGCGCTCGGGGTCAGCGAACAGGATCCGGGGGATCTGGCAACCGAGCTGGGGGCCGATCCCGCCAACCTGGAGGCTCTCTTGGAGGGTTTACGCTCGCTGGGCCTGGTGGTGAGGACATCGGCGGGATATGCCGCCTCCGACTTCGCCTGTCGGCGGCTCGGCCCCGGTGGGGAGTTGGCTTCGGTCGTACTGAAGGAAGCCACCTTCGCGGACGCATGGACCGACCTGGATCAGGTAATTATCAAAGGGCGTCCGACGATGACACCTTGGAAGGACCTGTTGAGGACCCGACCTGAACAGGCCCGGGATTTTCTGGATGCACTGGACGTGCTCGCCCGGATCGGCGGACCACCGATGGAACAGATCGAAGCCTTCGCCGCGGGTAGGCGGGTGCTGGATGTGGGGGGCGGCCTCGGAACCTACTCACGACTGCTGGACGATCTCGGCTGCCGGGTTACTTTGGTGGACTTCCCGCAGGTAGCCGCCTGGGCGAGAGAGAAATTGGGGGATACAGCCGTATCGGTGATCGGGGTCGATCTGTTCGACCATCCTTCGTGCGGGGTGGGGGCCGATTCGACGGATGTAGCTCTGGTCTCACACCTCTTGCACGACCTTCCCCGGTCCCAAGCGATAAACCTGTTGCGGAGAGTGAGAAATGCTCTGGTCAGGGGTGGGCAGGTGGTTATCAACGACTTTTCGACGGACAGCGGGCCCGGCTCTTTCGGACCGATGTTCGACCTGATGATGAGGGTCGAGACCGGGGGCGCCGCTCATTCCCGCTCCGCCCTTATCGACATGGCGGGCGAGGCGGGGTTCGCCCGACCGGAACTGTTGGACCTGGACGACCCCCTGACCGTGATAGTAGGAACCAAGGCATGAGCGTCTCGTCCCGCTCGCTGGAAGATGTGTACCTGTTGATTCTGGAACGTCTCGGTTCCGGTTCCTTCCCCCTGGGCTCACGCCTACCCTCGTGTCGCAAACTCGCCCAGGAGATAGGGTCGAACCCGTCTACCGTCAGCCGCGCTCTGCGGCGCCTGGCAGCCGACGGGCTTATCCGAACGGAGGAGCGGGTAGGCGCCTTCGTCACCGCCACCCAACCCTCCCGGGTCGATTCCGAGTCACAGCTCGTCCTGGATATGGCCCGCGTGATCGCGAGAGCAAGAGCGGCCGGGCACGGTCGCGCCAAGGTCGTGAAGCTATTCGAAGCCGCTCTCGACTCGACCTCCGCCACTGCTCGGGTGGCCTTCGTGGAGTGCAATGCGATCGACCTGGAACGCATGGCGGGCATCGTCCAGAACGCCACCGGAGTCGAGGTCCGGCCGGTTCTCCTGGACGATCTGCCGGACCGCTGGAACGACACCTTCGAGGTGGTTGCGGTACCGTTGTTCCACTTGGCCGACGTAGCCGCCAGGTCGCCCGGATTGGATCGGGTGGTGGAACTCAACTTCGTGCCCACGCCCGAAACCCTGCGCCGCATCGCCACCCTTGATCCGGTTAGGCGGGTGCTGGTGGTCCTACCCATGGAGAGGGGAATTGTCAGGGTCTCCTCCCTCGTCCGCCAATACTATGGAGGAGACGTAGTTACCCATCTCGGCGGGGCCGATGACATCCCCGAGCTTGGTCCCCACGATGTCTTGGTGACTACCCGCGCTCTCGGCCTGTCACGGTCGGACCAGGATCGGCTGGGGGAGGTCATCGTGCTGGACTGGGTGTTGGACCAGCACTCCGCCCGCACCTTCCGCCTTCGGGTTGAGCAGGCCTCCCCTTGATCGTCCGGCCTGCGAGCTGCGTCGAACCGTTCCCGACCGGTGACCGCGAGTTCCGGTCGCATGTCACCACAGTATCCTGGCCGGTTATCGAGCGTAGAGGTGCCCCATGATCTTTTTGGCCCAGCAGACCGGAACGGACCTGTCACCAGTATGTGAAGGGAGCGGCTTCGTATGCGACGCGGTTTACGAATGGTCCGGGAGCAGGCTGCTGGCCGAGTTTACGGCCTGGTTTGTACAGCGTGGGCTAACCGTGCTGCTGGTGCTTCTAGGTGGGTGGCTGGTTTCCCGTATCGTCAAACGAGGGATCAAGCATTTCACGCAACGTCTTGACCGGCCATCGCTTAGGGATGTAGGCCGTGACCCCAACCTGTCTATCGAAGCCGAAACCCTGCGGGCCAAAGCCAGGGCCGAGACCCTGGCCGGGGTGCTGCGGAGCGTGGCGCTGTTCGCAATCTGGAGCCTCACCGCCCTTCTGGCGCTGGCTCAACTGGGACTCAATCTGGGTCCGCTCATCGCAGGGGCCGGAATAGTGGGCATAGCGGTCGGTTTCGGCGCCCAATCCGTCGTCAGGGACTTCTTCAGCGGGGTGTTCATGATGATCGAGGACATCTACAGCGTAGGTGATGACATCGACTTCGGCCGGGGTCGGGGTACGGTGGAGAAGATCTCCCTCCGGTCCACTTCGATCCGCAACCGCCAAGGCGTCGTCTGGAACGTCCCCAACGGGAAGCTCGAATATGTAGCCAACTACTCGCAGCTGTGGGCGCGGGCGCAGGTCGACATCGAGGTGTCCTATGAATGCGATCTTCGCCAGGCGATGGAGGTGATTCGCCAAGCGGGCCAAGAAATGTGGGAAGACCCGGAATGGGGTAATGACGAACTCTCCGAGCCGCCCCAGGTGAAAGGGGTGCAGTCTCTCGGTGAGTCCGGCATCTTCATACGGGTGAGGGCGAAGACCCGGCCATCTGTCCAATGGAGAACGGAAAGAGAGCTGCGCCTGCGAATCAAAGAGGCGCTTGACGCCGCCGGGATCGACATGCCGTACCCGCATCGGACCCTTATCGTTCGAGGCGGCGGGTCTGAGAAAACCTCTCCGGGGGATGGAGAAGAGCATGGAGGCGGTGTCAGGTGCGGCGCATGACTGCTAGCCTGATTCACTCATAATGGAAGGTGCTCTGTTTGGGGGGTTACTGCGATGATGTAGTGGTCCACTCGGGAACCGGGGGTCGGCCAAGCGAGGACACCACACAGCTATCTTCCCAGGTCATTTGGTTCATTTCATCTCCCTCGGTCACCCATCCAAACCCCTGCATGAAAAATCGGGGCTAGTTGCTCTCCAGTTCCTCACGCATCTGCTGCTCCTGCGTCTCCTGATCAGCGGTCATGACCTCCGCAAAGTCGGCCGCCTCGTACAACGGGCGGATCTCGACCTGGCCGGGACCAGGCATCGGGTTAGGGCTTCGCTTCAACCACGCCACAGCTTCCTCCATGTCCTCTACTTCCCACAGCCAGAAACCGGCCACCAGTTCGTCGGACGGAAATGGCCCGTCAACGACCTCCCGCGTGGTTCCGTCAAAGAGCACCCGCTTGCCGTCGGACGAGGGCCTGAGCCCATCGCCCCCCTTCATTATCCCCGCCTCGAATAGCTCCTTATTGTATGCGCCCATCGCCTCGATAAGATCGGCGGACGGCATAACGCCGGCTTCGCTTTCCTCGGAAGCCTTGATGAGAATGATCACGCGCATGCGTTCCCGACTCCTTCACCGAGTGTAATCGCTGAGATAATAACCCTTTGCCGATGCGCGGCTGTCAACACCTACAAAGGCTTGGCGCCCTGAGGCTGCCGTTTCTTCTATCGGTGGGGCCGGTGTCGTGGATCGGGGACAGGTTTCTGTCCCACCCATGTTGCATACAGGGTGGATAACTGTAAGTCCCGAGCGGCCTGTTTGGGTACCGGACGGGCCGCCGGCATCATCTTGCACGTTCTGCCCCGGGTCCGGGGTATGGCGGACGCGTTTCGACGCCGAGGAGGCGGCGGTGGGACCCGATTAGGGAGTCAACCGAAAGGGGAGGGTTGCTTTTCGCGGTCTCATATCCCCGAGGCGGGTAGTCCGGTGGTGACCACGGTTATTCATCAGCGAATCCGGGAATCAGGACACCAGCCGTAACCGAGGATTGAAACCGCCGAATCGTAATCCTCGAATGTCGAACCTCGACCCGGCAACTCCATTTCCCGATGGATTCGGCGACCTTATCCCGATCCCCTGTGGCGGCTCTCCCGTCAGGTCCGGGCGAGTAGTGAATGCCGGGAGAGGTCGGCGCTGCGAGCTAGTCGGAGTGCGAGCGGTCGTGACTGTTCCACCACTTCGTCGAGGTCCACCCCGGTTATGGCGCCGCCGGCTACCACCCGGGAACCGGCTACCCACACGTCGGACACCTCCCGCGGCCCGGCGCAGTACACGATGGCCTGGAACGGGTCGTGAATATTGGCCAGGGCCGGGGAATTGCCATCGAATAACACCAGGTCAGCCTGCTTGCCGGGCTCGATTGACCCGAGTTGAGCGTCGAGACGGAGAGACCGGGCGCCTTCGAGCGTCGCCATCATCAACGCGTCGCGAGCGGACAGGGCCGTGGCCTGGAGATGATCAACTCGTTGCAGCAGCGCGGCTAGCTTGATCGCTTCCAACATGTCTTGGCGATCGTTGCTGGCGGGGCCGTCCACCCCGATGCCGACCGCTACACCCTGCCGACGCAGAGCCGGGACCGGGCACACCCCGGAAGCGAGAATCATATTGGACACCGGATTGTGAGCCACTCCCACGTCGTGTTCGGCCAAGACTTCCCGGTCCTTAGCATCCACCCACACACAGTGGGCGGCGATGGTAGGACCTTCGAACAGGCCGAGCCGGGCGCACTGCTCTATCGGGGTGTAGCCGGTTGCCGCCCGTACCGCGGTCACCTCTTCACGTACCTCATGAAGGTGGATGTGGCTTCCATGTTCGGCGGCCATGATCACCGACTGTTCGAACAACTCCGGTGATTGGGCGCCCAAGAGCGCGACTCCGACCCGGAAACGGGACAGGCGACTTGCTTCACATGCTTCCAGGAGGGCGGTGTGCTCTTCGAGAATCGCGGGTACCGGGGCGCCTCTCCGATCAGCGGCGCCGAAGGTGACCACGCCCCGCATCCCCAACTCGTCGAGCGCCTTCACCACTCCCGGGGTTACCGGCTGGTCGGCCGGGTCGCAGACGAACATATCGCTGGCCACCGTGATCCCGGTCCGCAGCATCTGTGCCCCGGCCAGGAGGGTACCGACATACGCCGTTGCGTGGTTGTGATGGGGAGCGGTCGGATTGACTACCGCTTCGATCCACTCCCAGAGCGTGAAATCCTCGGCGATGCCTGTGAACAGGGCTTCGGAGAAATGTCCGTGGGTGTTGACAAAGCCGGGAGTGACGATCGAGTGGCGATCCCCGTACACCCTGTCGTCCGGGTGCAGTCGTCGGAGGTCGTCCCAACTCCCGACCGCCTCGATAGTGTCGCCCAGGATGCGCACCGCCCCCCGTTCGATCATATCGGGCGTGGAGGAGGTAAGGATGTAACTCCCGCGGACCAGAATCCCTCGTTCGGTCATGACGACGGGGGAGGGGAATGGAAGTCGTAGAGGTCCGAACCCGGTTTGACCAACTCCTCGTAGAGTTCCGGGTCGGCGCGCCAGCGAATCCGGAAGGGGCTGTCCTCCCGGAGCATC
>CAZEZF010000034.1:0-29561 GCA_964516495.1 uncultured Acidimicrobiia bacterium
CAGGTCAGCGGCCTTTCCCCATCACCAAACCCCCACAACCCGCCAAACTCCGGCCGGAGACGGAGTCGGTGGCGACTGAGAGGATTTCCAGGGTGGAGGGTCGACCGGCCTCGGCGAACGGCGCCTCTTCCTTCCATCTCTGGTGGGATGTGCCCGAGGAACCTCTCTCCCAGGTGTCGGTAGTTCTCGAGATCCTGGTATCTCCCCGGGTGTCGCGTCTGGCCTTCTTCGCAGTCCAGGTCTCTTTCTGGTCGGCTCACGGCCGCGAAGGCGGCGCCCATGCCGGACTGCAGTGGAATCCTCGCCATCCCGACAACCGGGCTGCCAACTGGGGTGGATATGACGACCGTGGATCCATCCTCGCCGGTACCGTTTCTCCCCTGCCTTCCGCTCCTGATGATGTGAACACCCGGGACTTCGGATGGGAGAGCGGCGCCCGTTACCGTCTGACGATCGGGCCGCGCCTTTCCGAGTTCCGCAACCCGAACCGGTGGCCGGCCCGCATCGAAGGTCTGGACACCGGAGAAGAGGTGGAGGTCCGGCAGTTACTGAGTCGCGGTGACCACCTGAGGGCGCCAGTGGTCTGGTCCGAACTCTTTACCAGGTGTGACGATCCCCCGATAGTGGTTCGCTGGAGCGAGCCGAGCGCTGTCAACTCGGAGGGCGCCGTCATCCATATCGACCGGGCGCGGGTCACCTACCAGCCATTCGACCAGGGAGGATGCACGAACACGACGGTGGAGACCCGTCCGGATGGCTTGGTGCAACGATCAGGGTGCGAACGTCTCGTACCTCACGGAAGCATGGTTAACTGGATGGCATGACGAGTACCCCGCGCGTGGTCATGACGATCGGGGGAAGTGATTCAGGCGCCGGCGCCGGTATCCAGGCCGACCTCAAGACCTTGTCGGCGCATGGTGTCTTCGCTACAACGGTGGTCACCGTTGTTACCGCCCAGAACACCATGGGGGTGGAGTCCGCCGTACATATTTCCTCGGCTCAGGTGGGCAAACAGCTGGAAGCGCTCCTGGCGGATCTTCCGCCGGACGCCACCAAGACCGGGTTGCTCGGGAGTAGCGAAACGGTCCGGTTGGTTGCTGATCATGCCTGTCTCTTGCCGAACCTGGTAGTAGATCCGGTACTGGTCGATCGGGCCGGTCGGGTCCTGGTTGACGACTCCACGATCAACGTCTATCGAGATACCCTGATTCCCGCAGCGGCGGTTGCCACCCCGAACCATCGGGAGGCTGCTTTGCTGGTCGGCAGACCGATACGTAACCAGGTCGACCAGGAGAAGGCGGCGAGAGATCTGGCCCGAACCTGTGATACCCCGGTGCTCGTGACGGGCGGGCGGACCGGTGGAGTACGACCGGTGGACGTACTCTCCGATGGCATCGACACCTTCACATTGCCCGGTCACCGGGTGAAGACGAGGAACGTACACGGTACGGGAGACGCTCTTTCGGCGTCGATCGCCGCCCGCTTGGCGCGAGGAATAGGGCTAGCCATAGCGGTCGGGGAAGCTAAAGCTTGGGTTGCCAAAGCCATCGCCGGCGGGGCGGCCTGGAACCTCGGGAAGGGCGAAGGACCTATCGACCATTTCGGTTGGGCAGGACGTTAGACGGATCCCATTAGCCCCGATTTTTCATGCAGGGGTTTGAATGGGTAGCCGAGAGAGATGAAATGAACTCTCTTACCTGGGAAAATAGCCGCTTGACGGGCTTGACGTGGCCTTTTCGAGGTCGGTGTGACGGGGGCATGAAGAATTGGGGTTAGGAGGTTCTAAGGAGGTTACCAACCAAACGAACTGAAGATTCAGAACACCAGCCGGGAAGATCACGGTTACCTACCGGTATGCAGCATGGGTGGGACAATTCTCGTCCTGGCGGCGCACCGGGTCCCATATACAAAAGACCAAGATTCAGGACACCGGATGTCCCTACTCACTTCCCGGTAAGGGCTTCTACAACGAAGTCGGGGACCCGTACAGGGCGGCCCGAACGGTCGGTCATAGCGGCCCGCACCTCGGCGGTGAACAGCACCCGACCCTTACGTTCGATACTGTGACGCCAATCGTGACCGGCCCTGCGGATCTTCACCACCCGGGTCACCACATCCAAGCGGTCTCCCGCCACCGCCGGTCCGAGGAACCTGGCGGCGAGGTCAACCACCATGACGCGATAACCGCGATCGTCGAGTTCCTGCATTCCGATCCCCCTCCGGTCGAGAGCCTCGATCCGGCCCACTTCGCAGTAGGAGAGGTAGACGCTGTGGTTCAGATGGTTGTAGGGGTCCAGTTCATAGAAGCGAACCTCAACGGTGGAGCGGCTATGAAGCATTGGGAAACCTCCTCCGGGTACAAGATAGGTACGAGGCGACCGTTACCACAGCCGCAGATATTTGCCGGCTGAGTTTCCGGTCGAGGAAACCGTACCGGATTCTCGGTGGTCGTTCCCGGTTACGCTTCGGGGTATGCATGCGTGGATCCTCAACGAAACCAAAGGACTCGACTCTTACACGCTGGGTCGAGTCGAAACCCCCGAACCCGGTCCGGACGAGGTGCGGGTGAAGCTGGTCATGTCGGCCCTGAACCGTCTTGATCTCTGGATGTCTATGGGTTTGCCCGCGCCTCGGAGTTTCCCTCATGTGGCGGGCGGTGACGGCGCCGGTATCGTTGACGCCGTGGGCGAGCGGGTGGACCGGTTTGCGGTCGGTGATGAAGTTGTGATCAATCCCGGCCTCGGATACGCACCGACGACGGGTCACATACCTTTCAGCGGGCGGCTGGGGGTGCTAGGAGAGCATACATGGGGTACTCTCGCCGAGTATGTGGTGGCGCCGGCTTCCAACCTGGCGCCTAAGGCGTCCCATCTCGACTGGAAACACGCCGCGGCGTACGGCCTGA
The DNA here is from genome assembly GCA_964516495.1 of uncultured Acidimicrobiia bacterium. Classification (GTDB taxonomy): domain Bacteria; phylum Actinomycetota; class Acidimicrobiia; order Spongiisociales; family Spongiisociaceae; genus JAPPFW01. The sequence continues at coordinate 2,906 of CAZEZF010000034.1, forward strand.
CCTATGGAACCGCCTACCGGATGCTCCAAAGGGCCCGACTCCAGCCCGGTGACCTGCTCCTCGTGGTGGGTGTTGGGGGTGGAGTAAGTTCCGCCGGCCTGTTGCTGGGTTGTCTGATGGGGGCCGAGGTTTATGTAACGTCTCGCAGCCCCGCCAAGATCGAGAGCGCCGTGCAAATGGGCGCGGCCGGGGGCTTCTTGTCGACCGGAAGGTTCTCCAAGGAACTCGAAGCTGCTTCCGGCCGGCAGGCCGACGTGGTTCTTGAGAATGTCGGCCCTGCCACTTGGAGCGAATCGATGCGGTCGCTCCGTCCGGGGGGTCGGGTGGTCACTTGTGGGTCCACGAGCGGGCCCAAGGTCGAGATCAGCGTTCCTTCGTTGTTCTTCCGGCATCTCGAGATAATCGGTTCCACGATGTATGACCACGAGGACTTCGCCCGGGTGAGTCAATGGGTGGCTGACGGTGACCTGCCGGTGATCGTCGACCGGGTGTACCGCTTCGAGGACCTTCCGGAGGCGCTGTCCCGCATGAAGGTGGGTGACCAACACGGCAAACTGGTTATCAGGAGGAGGGAACCATGAACGGCAAACCTCGTATCGGCTGGGTAGGTACCGGAGTCATGGGCGCCGCCATGTGCGGCCATGTTCTGGATGCGGGATACCCCGTTACGCTGACCACGCGCACCGAAAGCAAGGCGCGAGGCTTGGTGGAGAGAGGAGCGAGGTGGGTGGACACCTCTGCCGAGGTGGCATCCTGCTCGGATATCACCTGTGCGATCGTCGGGTTTCCTGAGGATGTTCGGGAAGTATTCCTCGGACCGAGCGGTTTGGTGGCGGGAGCGTCGCCGGGAGATGTGGTGGTGGACATGACCACTTCCGAACCGGCGCTGGCCATCGAGATAGCCGACCGGGCCGGCGAAGTAGGTGTGGCGGCAATCGACGCCCCGGTGAGCGGAGGGGATGTCGGCGCCCGCAACGGAACCCTCTCGATAATGGTCGGGGGCGAGGAGAGTGCGGTTGACCGGGTTCGTCCCATCTTCGAGACGATGGGGAAAACGATCGTCCGTCAGGGAGGGCCGGGCGCCGGACAGCACACCAAAGCGGTGAACCAGATCCTTATAGCCACCCTCATGATCGGGCTTTCCGAAGCGTTGCTGTACGGCCAGGAGGCCGGGCTGGATCTCGATACGGTGATGGAGTCCGTAAGCGGAGGAGCGGCCGGCTCATGGTCACTTTCCAACTACGGTCCGAGGATGCTCAGGGGCGATTTCGAACCGGGCTTCTTCGTGGACCACTTCGTCAAGGACATGGGAATAGCCCTGCGAGAGGCCGCGGCGATGAGGCTACCGGTCCCCGGTCTGGCTATGGCTCACGAACTGTATGTCTCCCTTCAGGCTCAAGGTCTTGGCGGGAAGGGAACCCAGTCGTTGATTCTGGCCCTCGCCCGCCTCGGTGCGGTGAAGTGGCGTCCCATCCATCCACGACCTTGACATATAGGTCGGCGGGCCGAGGATCAGATAGAGAGTGCGTGCCGGTAGGATTCCGTCGGTAATTGTCGGCCTCGTGGAGGAGAAGGCCATCGGCGCAACGTGCGGTTGGAGACTTTGTTGTTTATGCCGGGTCGGCTGTGTCCGAGTGGGCGAAGGTTGACCCCAATGGCGTCTGTCTCATCCCGAGAGGCCGAACATCGGGTGAAGGTTCCCAACGTTCTGGCTTCACGATACGCCGCTACGCCCATAAGAGCGCTCTGGTCACCGCAAACCAGGGTGATCTTGGAACGTGAACTGTGGGTGACGATCCTCGAGACGCAGGCCGAACTCGGTGTGACGGTACCCGGCGGAGTGGTAGAAGCCTATCGGTCGGTTATCCCGGTGGTGGATCTCGGGTCTATTCGCGCACGCGAGGAGGTCATACGTCACGACCTCAAGGCGCGTATCGAGGAGTTCTGCGCCCTGGCGGGTCATGAGTACATACATCGCGGCCTGACTTCTCGCGACATAACCGAGAACGTCGAGCAGCTTCTGATCAAGCGATCGCTACGGGTAGTCACCACCAAGATCTCGGCGGTACTACTTCGGATGGTGGCCTTGGCCGACGAGTATCGGGATACCGTGATAGTGGGGCGTACCCACAATGTCCCGGCGCAGCCCACCTCGCTCGGCAAGCGGTTCGCCGATGCGGCGCAAGAAACGCTGACGGCCCTTCGGAGGGTCGAAGACCTGGCGAGTCGATATCCCTTTCGCGGTCTCAAAGGCGCGGTCGGAACCCAGCAGGATCTTCTTGATCTCTTCGGCGGCGACGAGGTGAAGGTCGATCGTTTGGAGGAGCTGGTTGCGGAGCGGATGGGGATGACCTCCACTCTGTCCTCGACGTCACAGGTATATCCGAGGTCTCTCGACCTGGACCTGGTAGGCGCCCTCGTCCAGTTGTCGGCAGGACCGTCCAGCCTGGTGACCACCCTCCGGTTGATGGCGGGTAACGATCTGGTTACGGAGGGCTTTGCGCCTGGGCAGGTCGGGTCTTCGGCGATGCCCCACAAGCGCAACATGCGTACCTGCGAGCGAATCGACGGTCTCGGAACGGTGCTGGGAGGATACCTGGCGATGGCCGCCAATCTGGCCGGGCGGCGTTGGAATGAGGGCGACGTGAGCGATTCGGTGGTGAGGCGGGTGATGATTCCCGACTCCTTCTACGCATGTGACGGATTGCTGGAAGCCGTCCTGCATGTTCTGGATGGATTTGCGGCATTCCCGGGGCGCATCGAGGCGGAGTTGGCCGCCGAACTCCCGTTCCTATCCACGACGCGGGTGCTGACGGCCGCGATCAAGGAAGGCGCCGGTCGGGAACGCGCCCACTCTCTTATCCGTCGCCACACTTTGGCCGCGGCCGATGCTCGTCGGTCCGGGGATTACTACGATCTGTGGTCGGCTCTGGGTGATGACCCGGCCTTTCCGCTGGACGCCCGGCGAATCCGTATGGTGGCCGCTTCCGATATAGCGGCCGGCCGATCAAATGCACAGATCGACTGCGTGGCCGAGGAGGTGCTACGACTGACCGAGACATATCCTGAAGCCGCCTCCTACCAGCCCGAGAGACTGCTGTGATGTGGAGCAGACCCGGGCGCCGGGAAGGAAGGTTCGATACGGCTCGGCAGACGAAGGATTCCGTCTGCCGCATAACCTTCTGCATCAGTTGGCAGAATGGCTGAGCGTCACCGATCCCGGTCGGGTATGCGAGAATGGATCGCCCGGGGTCTGGGGGATGAGAGCGGGTACAGAGGCTTGTTCAAGCTTCTTCTCGTGGCGGCCGGAGGGTTGATGGCGCTGCTGTTGGCTGTGTTCGGGGTGTTCTTCGCTTTCGGTCAATTCCAGGATGAGATTCCCCATGACCCGGAGACGGCGCGAGAGGTGCTTGACAACCGTACAGTTGGTGAGGTGGAGTCCGGTCGGGAGCAGGTGGAAGAGTTCGACAGGTTGCTGGAAGATGATCTTGACGCCGGCGAGGATGCCGGTGAGCAGTATCCCGAAACGAGCGGGTCAACGCTTACCGAGGCGGATACGGTTGTCTCGACCGCGGTCACCCGCGGCGATCCGGCCCTTCCGGACTCTATTGCTAACGCCCACAGTCCGGTTCTGCCCGATGAGATGTTCGACGCCGTTGTGTTGATCGGCTCTGATGAGAGCGGCTTTCTGGCCGACAGCATCATCCTGCTTCTCTTCCCCTCAGGCGGGTCGGCGCCTGCGATGGTGTCCATACCCCGTGATCTGTACCTACTCAACCACTGTTCAGAAGATTACCGACGGGTGAACGCCAGTCTGGGAGGATGTCCCGGATACGCAAACGGTTCCGAACTGCTGGCCCTCGCCCTTCACGAGTTCACGGGTGTCAAGGTGGACCATTATGTGAGGGTGAACTTCGACGGCTTCGTGGAGTTGGTCGACGGTCTCGGCGGGGTGGGAATCTGCATCGAGCATCCCACCTACGACGAGAAGGCAGGTTTGGATATACCGGCGCCTACCTGCCATCTGGACGGGAGGACCGCTCTGGCATACGCCCGCTCACGCGATGCAATCCAGCACATCGAGGGGGAATGGCGGACAGCCTGGACGTCCGACTTCGCTCGTCAGGCGCATCAGCGGGAGTTGTTGCTCGAACTAGCCGACCAGATGAGAAGCGCTTCCCTCGGCGCTATGCTTTCCACCCTGCAAGGACTATCGCATACCGTGCGCCTTGACAGCGGTTGGTCGCTCGTCGAAGCGGTGGAGTGGGTCTGGCGCTACCGGGACTTCGAGCCCGCGCAGGTGACACAGATCACTATTCCGGTGCAGGATTATCGAACACCGGGAGGAGCGCAGGTCCTGATCCCCACCCTATCGTTCAACGAGATCCTGTCGGGATGGTGGGGACCGGCGCAGCGGTAGCGAGAGCGGCCGAGGAAATCGGCTGATAAGACGCCGGGAGGGTACAGAAACCCCCTGCCGGCCTGGACATCCGATGGTTGAAATCCCTGGTCAGCGGGTGGAGGGCCGATCCATCCCCGTCTGTTTCAGCACCCTCCTCGTGTCCCGGTTCTCGGATTTCACCGATAAACCGTAGCCCTGCCCAGGGCTACTCCCCTGGAGGTCCGAGACCGCGAAAATCTCCGCGGTGGACCCGGCGGGCCCTCCCCCACCGCCACCACCTTTTGGTCGAGACGCGTCCTCCCATACCCCCGGCGGGGCAGTCCCGAACGAATTCTGATCCCTTCACGCGGTCCAAGTCGACGCCGGAAGCGGACCGCCGGTAATTACGGTTAGTTATCAACATACAGGGGGTAGGACAGAAACGGTCACCGAGACCCGCCGACAGCGGCCTCGACTGAGAGAAGAAGACGGATCCCGGTCGCAATGCGACGTTCTTAGGGTTTACAGGCCAAACGAACTAACCCCAATTCTTCATGCCCCGTTACACCGACCTCGAAAGGACCGCGTCAAGCGCTTTTCACGGCGTGTCAGGCGATCACCCTATGGTGACGGGCACGCTCCGGCCAGGTGAGGCCGCCAAGCGGCTGTTTTCCCAGGCCAGAGAGTTCATTGCATCTCTCGGTTACCCATTAAGAGCGTGCGCGGATAGCTCCTGACCTGGGCAAACGCACGACCGCCGAGGATTGAGGTACTTGTTCTGACCAGGGACTTCGAGCCCGATCCGGTGTCGACACGCTGACAGCGATCCACGGGAACACACCTATCCGCGCATCCTCTAAAACCCCCTGCATGAAATCGGGGTTAAAAGATTCAGGACACCAGGAAGAGTGTGAGTGGGAGCGATCTCCTCTTTCGCGTCAGTCCGCCCCGGTCGTCCTTTCTAGGAGTGGACCTCAAGAGACCCGAACATGCACAGGCCGGTCACCACGACCCGGTTTCCGGACGACATCGGTTGATCCGACGGTTGATCCGACCGTTGATCCGACCGTTGATCCTCCGAGCTGCCGAAAACATTGGTGGTACGCAAATCGACGGTCCATCCTGACGGAATCCGCAGCTTCACGCTGCCGAAGAGAGCAACGGCATCGACAGATACCTCCTCCCCGGCGAGTTCCGCTCTGCGCATGTCCAGGTTCGCCTCTCCGAAAATCGCGGTCACCCGACCGTCCGAGAATGACGATCCGGCTAGTCGCTTCTCGGTTCCGAAGACCGCGTTGATCTCCACCGAATCCGTCCCCGAGGCTGTCACGGCGTGACCCGGTGAGTCGTCCTGCGTCTTGCCGCTCCGCCTGCGCCCGAAAATGATCCGTACTCCCACCACGATCAGGATTACCGGCCATAGACGCCAGATGTCGCTCAGGTCGAGAGTCCATACGCCGAGTGCGTTGAGCAGGGGAATCCCTCCCACCACAACCAGTACGACACCTATCCATCGGGCGCCTCTCCGTAGGACTAATAGCAAGCCTGCGACGAGTGGGAAGACAGGCCACAGGGTACCGCTCGGAATCTCCCAGTCGGTGTAGCTGTCGACGAGGAATATCACCCCGAACAACAGCAGGAACATCCCGATGAGTATCCGTCCGCCTGGTCCGTTCTTCTTCATCTCTTCTCCTTGCTCAGAGGGGTTACAGAAAACGCCTCGTAGAAACGGTTCGCCCGTTAGGTTTCCACGCCGACCAGTTAATCTACCAACCGGCGAATCCCGGATGAGCCGTCTCGTATCGCCATTCTCGAGGGATAGTCCTGTGAGGTGGACCATTGTTTGCCCTGTCGGTCTGGCGGAGCGCCTTCATGGCCACAGACAGGCGGCCCCGATCACCCCGCCCGAGTCACCATGATGATTCCTGACCAGACGGGTGGCCACGCCGTCGGAGAATATCCATTCGGACCATCTTCTCGGGACGGTCATGTAGAGCTCTTCGACGTTGGACAAACCACCGCCGAGTACGACTACTTCGGGATCGACAATATTGATGACCACGGCCAGTGCTCTGGCGAGTCGGCCGATGTATGTGTCGAGTACGGCGTGGGCCGTTCGATCCTCTCCCGTCCGGTCTATCACCTGTTCGGCGGTGAGTTCCAGTCCCGTTTCCCGCTTGTATTCGCGTGCGAGAGCCGGGCCCGATAGGTAGAGCTCGATACAGTCCCGGCGACCGCAATAGCATTCTCGCGATCCGGTAGCTCCCGGCATGGGATTATGGCCCCATTCGCCGGTGATCCGGTTGGGTCCGGCGACGAGTTGTCCTCCGACAACGACGCCGCCCCCCACTCCGGTACCCAGGATCACCCCGAACACGATCCCGGCGCCGGCGCCCGCGCCGTTGACGGCTTCGGAGAGAGCAAAGCAGTCGGCGTCGTTCGCCAGGCGTACCGACCTGCCCAGATTCTCCTCCAGGTCCCGATCCAGGGGCTTTCCGTTGAGGATTGTCGAGTTGGAGTTACGCATTACCCCGGTAAACGGGGAGATCGACCCCGGAGTTCCCACTCCGACCGTGGCCTGCTTGTATGGGTCGGATTCGAGCTCGTCGACGAGATCGACGATGGCTGACAGTATCCCCTCGTAATCCCCCGCCGGAGTAGGTACCCGCATACGATTCAGGATGACGCCTGAATCGTCGAGCGCCACCCCTTCTATCTTGGTTCCTCCCAGGTCTATTCCGATGCGCATCGGTGTCCCATAGCACAAGATCGTTTCACGGCCGGCGCCGGGACCCTTCGGACAGTCTTCGGGTAACCCATCCGGCGCCGAGTGCGGCCGGGAAAGCGATCATGGCGGCGACCTGCAGCCAGTCACCCCAGCGTACATAGAGAGTGGGACCGGCGGTCCGCGCCAGGACCGTTCCCTCGGCGGTGGTGGTTTCGAACAGGCCGGTCAAACCCTCAACCCGCCCGTCGGCATGGACGAAAGCCGAGCGTCCGGTAACCGCCGCGTGGACTACGTCGACCCCGAGCTCGGCCGCCCGGACCCGGCTGATGGCAAGGAACTGATCACTGGCGGAGGTCTTTCCGAAGGATGCCTCGTTGGTGGCTACGACAATAAAGTCGGCGCCGGATCGCACCGCCTGACGTTCATAGCGGGCGTAGGCGCCTTCGTAGCTGATGACCGAACCGAAGGTGACCCCTTGAAGGTCGACGAGGGCTTGCTCCTCTCCCCGAACCATGTCGCGGGGTACTCGGTCGAGGGCGGGTATACGTTCAAAGAGGGGCCGTAGCGGTACATACTCGCCGAAAGGCACCGGGTGGCGCTTGCGATACAGGTCGATGATGGATCCGTCGGTTCCGAAAACCATGTTCATGTTCTCGAAGTGTCCCGGCCCGGCATCAAGGTCCCCGCCAACGAGGAGGATGGCATCGAGCCGTACGGCTTCATCACCGATCGCCTTGGCGACAACGGGGTTTCGCAACGGGTCGGCCCGACCTCCGGTGGCGCTTTCCGGCCACACGATGAGGTCGGCCCCGGGGTCGATATTTCTGGTCAGCGCCAGATGGCTCTCGAAGATAAGCTGCCGCTCGTTCGGGCAGCGGACCCCGGGGCAGGGAGAGTTGCCCTGCACTATGACTACCTGTCTCGCCTCCCCGTTGGGGATAGCCGGCCAGATATTACCGGCGAGTCCCACCAGGCAGATGCCTACTGCCACAGTAGCCAGGACCTTCCAGGCAAGTCGTTTCATGACCACGAGTACGGCCACCGCCGCCACGGCCATCAGAACAACCCCCCACCCGGTGGCGCCCAACCACTGTGCCGACGGTCGCAATGGGGTGGCCCCCACAGTGACACCCACCGAGCCCCAAGGGAAGCCTCCGAACGGCCAACGCACCCGGAGGAACTCCGCCCAGGCGTAAGACCCGGCGGTTGCGAGCACGAACGCCCAGGGTGGTTTGTCTCGGAATCCGAATACGGCGGCGGCGACGATCAGGAAGACCAAGGCCTGAACCATCGCCAAGGGGTAGTAGGCGATCAGCTCGACTTCGGTCATCCACCACAGAACCACCCCGAAATGGCCTAACCCGAACAGGTAACCGGACCAGAGCGCGATGCCTCTGCCAGGAGCGGTGCAGGCGAACCACACGAGGCCCGCCAAACCAACCCACGCGGTCGTAGTCCATTCGAACGGCGGGTATCCGGTCGCCAGCAGTACACCGGATAGCGTCGCTCCGAGAACGCGAAGAATCTTCATAATGCGAGGATATCGCCGCAAAAGACGGGGAGACTTCGGACCGGGATGCCGCGGCCGAGGTGTTGTCGGTGACTGTCGGGCCAACGGGATCTTCTCAGTACTCTCCTGGACACGGGTGGGATTCTACGCTCCGGGTATTGCCGGCGGTCATTCCTATTACCCGGCGATCGGGGGTTAATCCCTTAGGATTAGCGGGCAGCGCTCGCCCGGAGTCAAATGAGGGACTCTTTCGACTCGAGGCCGGCGACCGAGAACCCTTCAACATTTGCCCAGGAAACGTTCATGACCGACTTTGAAACGATATCCCACCCGTCCGATGATCGGGAGGTTGCAGTCGCGGCGGCCCGAGCGGGCGAGAAAGTCATCCGGGACGCCTTCGGGAGCATGGTTATTCCCGAGATGAAAGGATCGGTAAACCCGGTAACCGAGATCGATCGGGCTGCGGAACATGCCGTCCTCGAGGTGATTGAATCGGCGCGACCTGATGACGCCATCTTGTCCGAGGAGCGGGGAGGCCAGACCGAGGCGGTCGGACGTCGGTGGATTGTTGACCCGTTGGACGGCACCGTCAACTTCGTCCATGGGATTCCCCAGGTTTCCGTGTCCGTCGGATTGTGGGACGGCGCCACACCGTTGGCGGGCGCGGTGATCGATGCTACAAGAGGGGAGGTGTTCAGCGCCGCTCGGGGCCAAGGCGCCAGCCTTGGTGATGAACCGATTCGGGTCTCTTCGCGGCGCAACCTGTCGGAGTGTGTGATCGCCACCGGGTTTCCCTATGACCGCGACGTCCACGCCCGGGCTTACACCTCGGTGATGGGACAGGTAATGGAGCGGGCTCGCGATGTACGCCGTTTCGGCTCGGCGGCGCTTGACTTTGCCTGGGTAGCCTGTGGTCGGGTTGACGGCTTCTGGGAGTACGGACTGCATCCATGGGATGTAGCGGCCGGTCTCCTGCTGGTACATGAAGCGGGTGGCAGGTCCGCCGACCTGACCACCGAACCGGCCACGGTCAGTTCCACCGACTTCGTGATCGCCGCTCCCGGGATAGCTGAGCAGTTGATAGATCTCATCCGTGCGGTCGCTCCTTGCCATGTTCGGGCCGCTGGTTGAACGGCGCCCGGAGCTTCGGAGGGCGCCGCGAATGAGCAGTGGGGCGATTGCCGAGTTCTGGCGGGCGTGGCCACGGTTGGCGCATGTCTTGGAGCGTGAGATGGCGGACAACCTCTACGGCGTGGGCACCGAACTCCTTACCGATCTGGTGGAGGCGATCAACCCGGCTCTCGAATGGGATCTGCTACCAGGCAGAAGGGCAAAACACGCTCTTTGCCTCAGTTCGTCGGCGGACCTGGCGTTGCGGCCGCTGGCCGAGCGATGGTTCCGGGCCGCGCCGCCCCCTACGAATGAATGGGAATACCATCCTGCGCGTATCCCGGTCGAACCGGCCATGGTGGAGGTGGGGGATGTCGGAATCCATCCTCTCGACGTGACTGTGGTAATCGAGGTGCTTCACTCCACCGAGGAACTTGAACTGACGATCGGCCATCCCGATTTCGGTTTGGTGGATGAGGCCTTGCAGCTACAGATAGCGTTTCGGATGTTGGATGACCTGCTCGGAGAAGACGGACTGGAGACCTGGGTCGGTTCGGTCGACGTGGCGCCCCATCCGCTTCCCTGGGGAATCCCGTTTCTTGATCTGGCCGACGAGGTAGATCGCCTTTCTTCTTCTGCTAGCGGCAGGCAGTGGGAGTTGATGGACCGGGAGGACCACGAGTTGGGTCCGTCACGGGTGTTTATCAACCGGGCGCTGAAACGTCTCCATTTTCTGGAGATGGAGAACGTGGTGATCTTGAGCATCGAGACCACTGTTCACGACGATCCGCTACTGCGAGAAGTGGAGGAGGATTTGGCGGCCACTCTCCACTCGAGTGGGGTGATTTTCGCTCATCGGGTCTTCGAGACCTTTACGGAGATCTACGCCTATGCCACGCCCGGCCGGGAAGAGGCTATAGCCGAACTGGCTGATCGTTGGCGGTCGGTCGTCTACAACGCGGTCTTCGATCCTGATCCCGCATGGGACACGTTCGAAGAGCTTCGACAGCTTTCCGGCTGAACTCAACGAGCGAGCAATTCTATCGGGTCAGAAAGTTCACCGAGGCTTCTCCGTCGCCTCTGCAACCCGGTACCTGAAATTGGGACCACGCCGCAGTAACTACACTGGTTCCCATGTTGTTCGACTATCAGTCAGTAACCCTCGACACGGTATCCGCGGTAGTAGATACGGCTATTGAGCGGAGTGAGTCGCTGATCTCCGGCCTTCTGGCTGTTTCGGGTAGCAGAACCTTCCAAGACACCCTGCTGCCGCTCGATGAGGTGAATCGCCTGGTTGCCGTGGCATACGGTCAGGGGCCCTTTCTCGGACAGGTGTCAACCAGCGAGGAGGTTCGCGTTGCGGCGCGCGAGGCCGAGGAACGTTTGAACAAGTGGAGCCTCGATTTGATTTCCCGTCGTGAACTCTACAAAGCGATCCGAGCTTATGCGGCAACCGAGGATGCGGACACGCTGGTGGGGGAGCAAGCCAGGATGCTTGAGCATGTTCTGCGGGACTTCCGGCTGGCGGGACACGAACTCGATGAGCGATCCCGGAAACGTGTCCAGGAGTTACGTACCCGGATGGTGGAGTTGCAGGTAGCGTTCTCGGCCAACCTGGCTGAGTACGAGGATGCCTTGGAGGTGGGAGCGGACGACCTCGAAGGTCTGCCTGACTCCTACATAGCGCGACTGGGCGAGGGCTCGGCGGAAGGTACCTTCCGGATTACCATGGCCTATCCCGATGTGATTCCGTTCTTGGAGAACTCTCCTCGCCGACACCTCCGGGAGGCGCTGTCGTTGAAGTTCGGGAATCGGGCTAGGGATACCAACCCTCCCATACTCGACGAGGCCCTCCGGATAAGGGCGGATATCGCCCGGATCTTCGGCGCGGAGTCGTGGGCTCACCACTCGATGCAGACCAAGATGGCCAAGTGTCCGGAAGCGGTGAACAAGTTCTACGAGTCGCTGTCGGGACCCTTGCGAGAAGCGGGCAAGATCGAGTTAGCCGCAATGGGCGACCTTCTCGAATCTGAGGGTGAGGAACTTCCGGTCCGCCGTTGGGACAACGCCTACTGCCATAACCACCAGATGAAGACCAGGTATGGGGTAGACCCTATAGAGGTGGCGGCCTACTTTCCCCTGGACCAGGTCATCCAAGGTCTATTCGAACTTACCCAGGCGGTCTTCGGACTCACATACGAACCGGTAGAGGCGCCCCTATGGCATGAGGAGGTCAGGGCCTATCGAATGAGCGACTCGGCTTCGGGGGATATCTTGGCTCACTTCTATATGGATCTACATCCCCGAGACGGGAAGTTCAGTCATGCCGCCGTTTTCCCGTTAGTCCCAAGCGGCATCGACCTGTCGGGCGAAGAGCACCGGCCGGTGAGCGCCATCGTTGCCAACTTCACCCGTCCTCACGGCGATCAACCGGCGTTGCTTCTCCACGACGAGGTGGTGACTCTATTCCATGAGTTCGGCCATGTTCTTCACAACTCGCTATCCCACGCAACCTTGGCCCGATTCAGTGGAACTCGGACTGAGTGGGATTTCGTGGAGGCGCCATCTCAGATCATGGAAAACTGGTGTTGGGACCCCGAGGTGCTCAGGAAGTTCGCTCGTCATTATGAGACGGGGGCGCCTATCTCGGAGGATCTGGTCGACCGTCTCGCCGACGCCCGGAATCTGAACGTCGCGTTGTTCAATCTGCGGCAGATGATGCTCGGGCAGATAGATATGGATTTGCACACTACTCTTGAGCCGGTCGATACCATGACGGTTCTGCGCCGCCGCGCCGAGACCGGGTTGCTCCCGCATCATGAGGGAACTTTCATGTTGGCTTCGTTCGGTCACCTCCTGGGTGGATATGACGCCGGTTACTACGGCTACCTCTGGGCCGAGGTCTTCGGGCAGGATATGTTCAGCCGGTTTGCGGAGGAAGGATTGCTCTCTTCGCAGGTGGGGATGGACTATCGCCGCAAGGTGTTACAGCCCGGCGGCACGAGGGATGCCTACGATCTGTTGCGGGACTTCCTGGGTCGGGAGCCCCGCAACGACGCCTTCCTGAGAAAGTTGGGTATCGACGACTAACCACCTCCTGATCTTAAAGGTACCGTCGGGTCGCGTTCATGCGCGACCCGAGTCGGTGGTATTACTTTGATGGAGAGCCGGATGGCGGCCCTACCGTCACCGCGATCTCCGCCGAAGTGTCACGGCCCGAGAGTTATCTCGGCGCTAGGCGATGATGTGGCCTCGTACCCTGGGGAAGTTGATGGGAGCGTGCGCGTTGCAATACTCCCTGCGGTTGTAGATGGATATTCTTGTGGAGCAGCCGCGTTTCCGGCAGATCCTACCGGCAGCATAGGCACGGGAAGGCCGTACACGTCCGCGCAGCTTAGAGCCCCCGAGTGTTTCAACCACGAGCACCCCTTTCGGTTACTATTCCGTATAACACTTGGTGCCTCCTTTTTGTTCCGTATACTTGATTTTTCGCGCCGCGTAACCGCTTACCCGCCGGTGAAGCGTCACAGGCGTTTACCGAACCCCCGAACCGGAGGTGTGTATGAGACTGTGGAAGAAACGACGCTCCTCCGGTAGCGATCTTCAGGACGTCCTCTTCGACGTGACCGGAATGTCGTGCGGCTCTTGTGTGGCCCGGATCGAGCAGGTGCTGTCTGACCAGGTTGGCGTAGAGGACGCCGAGGTTGATCTGGATTCCGCCCGGGCGAGAGTGACGGCAGACGTCGCAGTCTCTGTCGATAGCCTCATCGCGGCCGTTGCGGAAGCCGGTTATACGATGACGTCTCGGGCTTAGGACAGATCGAAGGATCGGACTCGAACACTCCGGCTTCCCGCGGATGCTCCGCCGTTCCTGTCCGGCCCCGACCGGCCACTTCATGTTGATGTCGCCTGTCTACCCACCAGGTCGGCGAAACGCCAGAAGCGGGTTGCGCCGGAGGCGAGAAGCAGATCTCGTTCCTGAGCATCATTGGTTGATCGGTAGCGGATCGTCAGCGACCATTCCCAGACACCGGGAAAGGGGAGCCCCCAAACACAGTCCGTGGCGGGGACGTCACCCGGTCGGCATGCCCTGCCCAGCCATTTCCGGTCTTCCGGGGTTCCAAGTCCGGCTCTACGTAGGATCCGGCGGGCGGTAGTTTCAACCTCTTTCCGCTGTTCGGATGTCATCGCCTGCCACTGTGTGTACAGTGCCGGGGCAGCCCGGCGTACGGTATCCAGACCATTGTCAACCCACGGGAAGACCGGTCGGGCCGCCGATATGACCCTGGTCATCCGCCACTCACAGTCGGTGGTGTCGGTTACCGCCAAGGCGTCATCGGACGACCACCAGGGCCATATGCGAGGACTGCCCCCCGCCACCCCGGGATCTCCGGTGGTGAACGCATAGGCGCCTCCGCCCGGAATCTCGGGGGCGCCGCCGGTCCGGGGCAGATCGGAACGCCACTCGATCTCGTTACGGAGTCGGCTGATCTCCGAGGCGGGTAATGTCATCGAACACTGGACCGGGTTCGGTCCCGGAAGGACATCGAACGAGCACTCCAGATCGTCCACCCCGTCCGGACGCGGCCTGCTCGGTATTACGGTTCCTTCCCAGAGTCCCTCCATAGTCGGTTGGCCCGACAGCTGCTGCGCCCAGACTCCCCCGGATCGGATGGACCTCATCCTCATGCCGGGCGGCGCGTCTCCTGACCATCGATGGGTGGAGGCGCCTTCCGCCACCGGAAGCAGACGCGTGTATGAGTACCCCACCGTGAACGTCCAGTCACAGGAACCCGACCAACTCGACAGGTTCCGAGACTCCACCTCGAAGGTGCAGGTGATGCGTGGTCGGGTTGATACGTTGTCGATCACCGCGATCCACGAGACCGACCATTTCCCACCTGCAGTAGGAGTTCCGCTCACCCTGTAACCCGAAGATGACAGACCCGGCGGCAGGCCACCCGATGCGTAGTAGCGGTCCACCCGAACCCCGGTGTAGCGGGGCATTGTCAGGTTGTAGGGCTTGCCTGCTTCGAGAAAGAACCTGCATACCGAAGGTTTCCAGGTACCGCCTTCGATCACGATCAGGCAGTCTTGGGTGGAGAGACGGGTTCGACCCTTCCATGCGGTCACCCTGCCCTTGAAGGTCCCCGCTTTGGACGGGGTACCGTAGAAGTACGCTTCGCCGTCGATCCGGGTGTATCCGACACCGGGAGGTCGGCGGCCCGAGTAGCGTACCTGGTCCGCGCCTCGGTACCAAGGGAGAGGCTCCTCCGGCAGCTGCCTCGTTCCGTAGCTTTCTCCGAGGTTCATCGGTATGTAACAGGCGCTCAGCCAGCCGGGTTCACGGATCGGCGCCGGGATCGTTGTGGTGGTTGTTTCGGGGCGGGCCGATACCCGGAAGGTGCAGGACAGAGTGGCGTCCTCTCCGCCCGATATCCGCGCCTTCAGGGCGCCCGAGAAGGTTCCGGTCTCGAGAGGCGTTCCGAAGATCCTCGCTGGGGACCCTCGTACCGCCAACCCGCGTGGCAGGCTTCCTGAGTAGGAGTAGCCCGACACACGGTCGCTCGTATGGGTAGGGAGGGTTTCCGAATAGGACCGCCCCGATTCGAACGAGAAGGAACACGTCCCGCTCCAGTTTCCGTCACCGGTCGGGACGGTGGTGGTAGAGGTGGAGATCGTGGATGTGGTAGAGGTCGAGACCGTGCTGGCCGGATGTGGGCGGGCGCCCGACCACCAGCCGCAACGAGACGGCGTGCCCCGGCTCGGTTGGGTGCGTGAGGACCGGTATACCGTCGATTTCCCGCCCGGTGGACCGGTGTTGGTCGATGTGCTTGCGGATTGGATGCCTGTGATGGGTAGTCGGCAGCGGAGAGGGCCGGTAGCCCGGTCGATCTTGATGACCTTTGTCTCGTGGGTGGTGAAGATCCATCTGGTGTCGCCTTCGTAGTATGTGCCATGACGATTACAGGTCGACCCGCGCGGCGGATCGGGTTCCTGTTGGTTGCGGTTGGCGTCGAGGTCCGCCACTACCCATTCGGGTCGGGCCGCGCAGCTGTCATCTGATCGGGTTCGAGTCTCCCCGGTGTCCCTCCAACGGCTACAGTTGCGGTTCAAGGGACCGTAGTCACTGCATCTCTGCTTCTTGTAGGTGTTGTAGTGCCAGAAGCGGTAGCGCAGCAGGCGCTCGGTCGTACCCCGGTTCCAGGTGAACTCCCAGATATCCCGGTCGTGGCCCTCATGGGCGGAGGTCTCCGACCCCGCGGTCAGCACCAACAGGACGACCGTCACGGCGATGGCGGCGGCGAACCAGGGGATCAGGTGTAGCTGAGGTCGGCGGAACAATGTATGTCTCCTTTCGGGATCTACCAGCCGGGGGTCAGGTTGACCTCGGTGCGGGTGGGGTCGTCGATCGGGTCATAGGCCGCGTACACATGTTCGAGCTCGACAATCCCGGGACGGGGGTCGGGGGGACACGGATTGAGGGTTCCCCCGTTGTCCTGTGTATCCTTGATGGAGGCGTTTATAAACCGGCAGAACCCCTGGTAGCTGATCTTCCATTGGCCGTCGACGTAGGTGAAGGGCACCACGTTCCACGCCCAGGCGAAGCTGCCGTCCGCCATTACGGTGCGGATCCGGACATCGATGCGGTCACGGTCGAACCACTGCGCCCCGTACAGTTCCACCCGCCGGGTGCCGCGGTTGTCGGCGTCCATGTACACGCTGCTCCATACGGAGGGATCGTTGGCCGCCTCTTCCCCGAAGTAGTGTTCGGCGAAGGCTTCCAACTCTGTGAACACCTTCGCCAGGAGATGGCCGTCCCGGATGGCGGTCATACGCTGTCGGTGACTTCCCGCATCGAATATGAGGAACTCTTTCCGCACCTCCTCCAGAACGCACTCGTCGCGGACCATGAACCACTGATGGAAGTTGCCGGGACAGTCCCCGATCGCGGTCGGGTCGGGAGCGGTGGTGGTCGGGAACTCCTCCGGATGGCACTCCGGTGTCACGGCGTGTCCGTGGATGTGGCAGTCGTCACCGGTAGGTGTCGGCCCGTCGTGGTGGTGGTCGTGTTCTTCGAGAGGAATGGTGGTCTCAACGAGAGTGTCAGCCGCCGGAGTGGTAGTGGTCGCCACCGGAGTGGTGGTTGCTTCCGATGTTGGGGCCGTCGTGGCGAATGTGGTTGGTTCCCCTGCGGTAGGTTCGTCTGTAGCCGGCCGGCTCGGCGGTACGGACGTGACCGTTTCGGCTGTTCCTTGGGAGGCGCCGCCTGCCACCGTTCGGGTAGGGAGCAGGGTTTCTTCTTGTTCTGTCCTGTTGACCGAGGTCGGCCCCGGCGTGCTTGTAGGGATCCGGTGGGCGCTATCTGCTACTGCTTGGACGGCGGAGGTGGTCGACGGTCGGGTGGCGGGTGGCGCTCCTGCCACCATACTCCAGAGGGCGACGATGCCGCCCAAGGCCAGCGCGGCCGCTGTTCCCCATATCCGGAGGCGCCTTCCGGGGGATGTGGTGTGATCGGTCATGTATTTCCTCCTTGGAGTCGGGTCCGAGTGCTTCGTTCGTATACAGGTCAGGAGTCGCACGATCTCAAGACGGTTATGTCGGCGCCGATCGATCCGGCGTCGAAATAGACGGAGGCGTCGGCGTTCGCTGTTCCGAGCGGGAAACGTCGGCGCGGCCCCAGATCGGTATGGATCTCGACAACCTGGTTCGTGTGTCGGCATGCTGTGGTGGGCGGTCGGTTACATATCAGGTCATCCCCACAGTCCGCGAGTAGCCGGCGTAGATCATGCGAAGCAATCTCATATGCCAGCTCCCGGTCATTGGTCCAGGCGGCAAAGTCGGCCAGGAACACCATCACCGTGACGATCATGCTCACGAGGAATACGGAACTGAGAGCGAACCTCATCGTTCTTCATGCAGCCGATCAGTGGCCGGTTGGGTTTCCGGCGCCTCTTGAACGGCTTCCGCTCGGGATGTGATCGGCTTTTGTGAGGTACCGGTCACGCGGGAGGTCAACCCCGGTAACGGACCCGGCAGAGGCAGGCACGTTACCGAGACCCGCACCGCCTCCAGCCGTGGTGGTGTGCCTGCCCATGTCAGGTTTCCCTGATAGCTGTCCGGCGCCATCCAGTCCCCGCTCTGCCGGTCGTAGTACTCGACCACCACCGTTGGAAGGTCGGTGCATACGGTTGATGCGGCGATAACCGCTGAGGATCCGGCCGCCGTCCCCGACCTCACTTCCTGGGGAGTGGCGTCGGAGGGAACTACGACGGCGGCCGCGGTCGCTCCTCGGTGGGCGTGCAGATGGAGTTGCCTTCGCCGGTCGGTGCCCTCGACGGTGCTGACCGTCATCAATATTCCCAAGAGGATGGTGGGTACGGCGATCAACGCGGCTACTACCTCGTCCATGTCATCGTTCCTGTCCGCACACCGAGCGAAGGCTCAGACCAACTCCGGCGACGGTGGGTGCGCATCCAACGGTGCGGATGGTTCCCATCCACCATCCGAAAGTCACCGGCGCCACCTCCAGAGAAGCCAAGACCGTGCAGGTGGCTGTGTCGGATGTCAGGGAGAATCCGACCATCCGCAACCGTTCGTTTCCTCTGAGGCGATCACCGGATGTCGTGGCGGCCGCCGTGACGGCGGCATCCCATTCGCGGCCGGTTTCCCGACAGTCCCAATCGGCTTCAGAAAGAGAGGCAGCAGCCGAGCGGGCGGCGGACCGAGCGGCCGAACGGGCTTCAATGGCGCCGGTGTAGGACATCATCACCGACAAGACCATCAGCACCGTGGTCAGCCACACGGTTCCGAGTTTGGCGAGGGCTACAGCGGTTTCCACCCGTTCTGCTTACTCGTTGCACTGCTTCTTGGTTCCGTCCCAGTCGCCTCCGGCGGCTACGCACACCGTTTCGTTTGCTATTCCCCGGTACGGGTTGAGGTCGTCTATGTCCTCCTGCGCGTTGGTGATCTGCGCCCACATGATGGCCCCGACCGCTGCCATGGCGGCCACTACCAGCACCACGCTTATCGCCAGTGCAATCGGTTTATCCATTACTTCCTCCTTTTGGTCTCGAAATCACGGCGCAAAGCCGCTGTTGATAGAAACGGCCACTCCCAGCATGAGCACCATCACGCCGAAGGCGACCACGATGGTTCCGAGAGTGGCGGTAGTGCGTCCGAGCCGGTCCGTGCGTTCGGCGGAGGCGGCGCCGTACACGGCTATGGCTCGATCCACAAGATGGTCGATCAATCGGGTAGCGGCTGTTCCGGTTCTCTCTACCGTGTCCACGGTTCCCAAGAGAGCCTCGGCGCCCGAACCGCGTACCCGTTGGGCGGCCGCGACCAGCGGATCACGGCCACCCTCGAGAGCCACCGCTATGGCGCTGGCCACCGGGGTGAAAGCCCGCTCTGTTGTCTGGTGAGCGGCGTGGACCACTGCATCGCGCATGGGTAATCCAACGGCGGTATACAGACGTACCCGTCTCAGCCACGAATGCAGGGCGCCTGCCTGCCGGCGGTCGTGGGCGCGCAGAATCTCCTGCCGAAGGTAAGGCGGGATCACGACCGGGCCCCACGCCGCCATCGCAACTCCCAACGCGGGAGCAGCCCGCGCCCTCGTGAGCAGAACCAGTCCGACGGTGAAGGCGAGAGCGCCGGATATGCCTAATACCCAGGCCACAACCGAGACCCTCAATGGGGTCCATCCGGCCGCCGCCAAGTCTTCGGCGTCGTGGTTTTCGGGAGGATCCGTTACGACCAGGAAGACTCCCAGACAGATCAAGGACGATACGGCTACCCAGATCATGTACGCACCATCGATCCCGCCAGGGCGAATGCGGGAGCACATATAAGGGCGCAAGCCAGGGACGCGCCCAGGGCCACCAGTTGTCCACCGGGGCTGACCAGCCACACGCCGAAGGCCGGCATCCACACAGCCATACCGACGACTGTCGCTATCGAGAGGGAAAGGGCGATTGTCAGAGGTGTCATCTGGGCGGCAACCCGCCGATGGAAATAGCGAGCGGAGTCAGCCTCGGTTGCCGCCAAGTCTTCGAGGGCGGTTAGGGCATCGGAAACCCGGCTGCCGCGCTTTCCGGTGACAGCCAGCATGTCGGTTAACCAGATCGAGGACGTAACGGGTACGGTCTGGACGAACTCACGGGCCGAGTCGGCCAGGGCGCCCTGTGCATATCCGTCCGCCAGTTTCCGGGCGGCTACGCCGACATTCCCCGTGACCAGCGGCGCCGCTCTGGTAAGCGCCTCACCCAAAGTGGTAGCGGTAATCGCCTGGTTGGCGAGCACCACTGCGAAACGAGCCATTCTTTCGGTATGGTTGGCGCGTCGCGAACTACGGGCTCGGATCGAGAGAGCCCAAGCGGCGATTCCATAAAGAGTAACCGCGGCCGCCCCGAGAGCGGGTCCCCATTGCAGGGCCGGCCATACGCCGACGGCGATCGCGCCGAATGGTCCTAATACTGTCCATGGGCGCACCTCTCTTACTGCTCGGCGGGTGTGAGCTGCGCGGAGAGCGAGGAGTGTCGGGACCGGCCTCGGCTCAGGGATGAGCGTCAGGACGACCAAGATCAGGACCGTGGAGAGAATTATCCATCCTGTAGGATTCACCGAGCACCCCCGGCGTCGATGACCCGAAGGTCCGGGTCTCGGATCTCCGCTACGTCATCGAGGGATACTTCCTCGTAAAGGGCGATAACAATCGGGTTGCTCGGGAAGGCAACCGGTCGCGCCCAGCGTTCCTTATCGAACAGTTGCCAGAGGCAGCGGGTTCTGATCCGATCTCGGACCTCGTCGATGTCCACGATCTCGGTTACGTTGGCGATCACCCTTTCATTGCGGTCGTTTCGTCCTAGCCACACCATCAGGTGAACCCCGCTCGCGATCTGTCGCCGGGCGTAATCGCCGCTCGCTCCTTCCGAGGCTGCGTAGGCGACCAGTTTCTCGAGGACTCCGGGTCCTGGTGGGGAGTGCAGGGTTGCCAGGCAGCCGTTCATGCCGCTGCTCATAGCATCGAACAACGCCAGCGTTCCTTCCCCCCGAACCTCCCCTACCACGATCTTGCCTGCGTTGCCGCGCTTGGCGTCGCGTATGTGGTCGGTCATCGACAGCTTGCCGACCCCATCGGCGTTGGGGTCACGGGTCAGCCGTTCAAAGGTGAAACTATGGATTCCGTAGTGCGAGAGGCGCAGTTCGGGGGTGTCCTCGATGGTATCCACCCGTTCATGGGGTGGAGTGTGCGCCAACAATGCCTGGAGCAGGGTCGTCTTGCCGCCGCTCATCGTTGCAGCGACGATCACGTTGGCCCGGTTGATACCCGCTACCGCCGCGATCAGCAGATTGTTGAGTCGTGATTCGGCGAATCCGAGTTCCGCCAATGACCGAGTTCCGCCCATATTGGAGCGAAGCGCCAGATACATCGGTCGCACCACGAAGCCTTCGGCGTGAAGCCGCCAGCGCTCCTTGAGGTTCATGTCCAGTCTCGGTGACTGCTCATCGAAACGATGAGGCCTGTCACCACCGAAGGCGGCGAGGAACCTGATGGCCTCCTCTAGGCTGCTGTCCGTAGGGAACGGGCTGGCGTGATCTTCGCGTTGTCCGTCGGAGTACTGGATTTGCATGCGGCCGCCGCCGAATATCTGGTATTCCTCCACCTGATCGTTCGACAGGAGTTCACCGAGAATCTGTTCTGCTTGTTGGCGTGCGCCTGCACGGTGTACTGCTGCGTCGGCCGCTTCGAAACGGCGCGGCAAGACTGCGAAGGGAGCCATCTGCCTGCCGAGCCGCCGCAAGACGCGCAAGGACTTCCGGTCCGGCGCCGGGCGAACGCAGAGCATCCGGCTGACGCCCGCGGTAGCGGCCATAAGGTCGAGGTTGGTCAAAGGTGTATCGGCCACCGCAACGATCACAATCGGTATCTTGTAGCCTGCCCCGGAGTCGAGTTGAAGCCATGGTCGGACGCCCTGAGCGGTACCCTCGGTAATGAGTACCACCGCACCGGCGCCGGCGGCTGCCGCCAACAGCCTTCGATACTCGGTATCCGATCGGACCGCGACTACCTGTCCTTTGGAAGTACGGAGTGCTTCGTCTCCCAGAGATTCCACTACGACCACCCCGGGTTCTTTGGCGTGAACTCCTGCGGTGGTGGTTTGGGTGATCCATTCACGCACTTCCGGCGCCAGGCGTCGATCTTGAATCATCAGCAACATCTACAAGGTCTCGCACTGACGGGTATCCGGGTTCCAAGTACCACCCGTACCGGCGCACGCCAGAGCGCTTCCGGCGGGTGCGACGGCGGTCACCGTCTCGGCGGGGACATCGTCGCAGTAGGGCCAGGTTCCCTCGGTTGTGGGAGGCCACACCGCCAGGAGGGGTTCGGCCATGAGGCGAGCCGCCATATCTGGGGTGGCGGCCACCGTTATGGATATGCTGTCGGCCCGGAGCAGGTTGGTGACGATCCATGCACATCCGGCGCCGGGTGGTCCGATTACGGCCGTTTCGCCATCGGCGGGGCCCGGTGTCGGCCAGAATGTCGTGTCTACCTGTAACCGCACCGGGGAGACACCCACCGGCAATTCGGGGCTACAGGAGGGCCATACCGCGGCGCCGGGAGGCCACGCCGCCAGTTCTCCGGCGCTCACCAGCCGGGCCGCATCCTGCGGCGTTACCGCGATCGTTATGCCGGCGCCGCCATCCGAATCCAGAACCCGAGTAACTGTGAGGGAGCAGGTCCGAGCTATCGGGCCGATAACGGCGAGGTCGCCCGGTACGGGGCCCGGCGACGGCCACCGCTCCGAGTTGACCGCCAAACGCAATCGAGCCGTTCCCCGAGGAGTATCAACTATGGGAGGTGTAACCGTGGGAGGACATTGACGCCAGGTACCCCCGGCAGGAGGCCATATCGCCAGGTCGGCGGCGGTGAGGAGGTGTCGGGCGGATTCGGGATCGATATCAATGGTGACGGTGTCACCTTCTGCGTCAACATCCAGTAGTTCGGTGACGGCCAGGGAACAGAAAGCGCGGGTGGGGCCGATGACGGCCAAGTCGCCGCCAAAGGGTCCCGGCGCCGGCCAGAGTTCATCCCTGACCGCCAAACGAATCCTGGTCAGGCCGTCATCGCTGTCCGGGTCGGGTCCCGGCGGGCGGAGCATCTCCGGGGTAAGGAATGTATTGGCGGGGATGTCGAGAGCGGCTACCCGGTCGCCGATGTCGTCGGGGGGTACCAGTAGTGGCGCCAAGCTTTCGGAGACCTCGATGACCACTGATGCCGCCACGCCGCCCCGGGGCCACGGTTCGGAAGTGAACAGGACTCCGACGGTGGCCGGCGGGGTGGAACGCCCGAAGAGTAATACCAGGATCACCGCCACTACCACCAGGGCGGTGGCGATGGCGATACGTTCTGTGCTACGAGAGAACATTGTGTAAGGGCTGAATCCGGGTATTTCGATGTAACGAGAGATGAGTAGATACAACTGTCATCTATATCACTATAGAACTATGACAATTGGTAAGCGATAGACAACAGATTTGAATAATTTTCTAGGATTGAGATTATGGGAGAGGGATACGACACCGCCTCCAAGATATGTAACTAGCCGTTTACCTGGGAATTTGTGCCTCGAACCGTTATGTGCCGGGAGTTGGGAAACGGGCCCCGTAGTTGTTGAGATCGGTAAGGGCGTCAAAAAAATCTAAACAGTCTGCACGATGTATGTATAAGTGTTAACGGTTGTCCACCGGATCGGCGTCGCTTGGTACACCCTGCGGGTGACAGCATGGGTTAGCTGTAGAACCCGCATTCCCGGGGTAGACTGGCCGAACGGCGCCGCCTGCCATGTTTTCTCGAGTGCGAGGGAGATACGGATGGAAACCATGACCCCCCACGCGGTGGAGGACGCAGAAGATCATGAGGTGGTGTTCAAAGTCACCGGAATGACCTGCGGTTCTTGCGTGGCGCACATAGAAGAGGTGCTGGCGGATCATGACGGTGTTCGTAACGCGGTGGTTGATCTTGCTTCCAATCAGGCGCGGGTGACCCTCGCCGGAAGGGGTATCGAGGAGGCGGTAGTCCGGGCGGTGGACGAGATCGGATACGAGATGACGATCCTACGACCGGATGTTCCGAGAGACGCCGAAGCTGAAGACCGGGAGGAACGTCGGACCGGCCTGCGGCGCTTCTTGCTGGCGGCTGCGGGTGCGGCGCCGACCATCATCCTCGGTATGGTGGGCCCTGATGCGGAATGGAACGCGTTGACTCAGGCGGTGCTGTCGACCATCGTAGTGGTCTGGGCCGGGCGTACCTTTCACCTGGTGGCGTGGAAACGAATACGTCATGGCGCTGCCACCATGGATACGCTTATCAGCCTCGGTACCCTGTCGGCTTGGCTCTATTCATTATGGGCCCTCGAGGCCGGTCGGCCTCTTTTCTTCGAGACTGCCGCCGCAATCATCATGTTTGTCCTGCTGGGCCGCTACCTGGAGGCGAGAGCGAAAGGAAAGGCTTCCCGGGCCGTTTCCCGGCTCCTTGAGCTCAGCGGCAGAGAGGCGCGGGTACTCAAGGACGGGACCTGGACAACGGTTCCGATTGAATCACTGGTAGTCGGTGATCAAGTAGAGGTCGTACCAGGCGGTAGGACACCGGTTGACGGGGTAGTTGTTGACGGAGTCAGCACGGTTGACGAGTCGATGATCACCGGCGAGTCGATACCGGTCAGGCGCCAACCCGGGGATCGGGTGGTGGGGGGAACCGTAAACCAGACGGGCAGGTTGGTGATCCGGGTTACGCATGTGGGTGAAGACACGTTGCTTGCCGAAGTGGTTCGTATTGTCGAGGCGGCACGCTCTTCAAAGGCGCCGATCCAACGATTGGCGGACCGGGTGTCCGGAGTCTTTGTTCCTGTCGTAGTGGCCGTCGCGGTGGGAACGTTGGTCGGGTGGATGGTGATCGGTGGTGACATGACGACCGCGCTCCGCAACGCGGTGGCGGTGCTGATCATTGCTTGTCCCTGCGCTCTCGGTCTGGCTACCCCGACCGCGATCGCGGTGGGGGCCGGACGGGCTGCCGAATTGGGAGTGGTGTTTCGCTCGGCAGAGGTGTTCGAACGCATCGAGAAACTGCGCCGTGTCGCGTTCGACAAGACAGGCACTCTGACCAGCGGCCGGATGAGCCTTGTTCATGTGGCATCGGAGGAGCCGAGATTCCTGCCTCGGGTAGCTGGTGTGGAGGGTGGAACGGGCCATCCGCTTGGAGAAGCTGTGGAGCGGGGGGCTCGATCCCGCGGCGTGCGCCCCGCCCAGGCAAGCGGCGTGGTTGTCTTCCCCGGTATGGGCGCTGAGGGAATCGTGGATGGAACCTTGGTTACGGTCGGCACGACCGAACTCATGGATCAGCGGGGTGTCACGTTGGATTCTCGTTGGGAAGCGGAGCTCACCTCGGTTCGCGCCAAGGGTCTGACCGGCTTCTGCGGGGCATGGGACGGTCGGGTTCGGGGTGTGGTAGCCGTGGCCGATACAACAAGACCTACCGCCGCTCAAGCTATAGCTGCTATACGCCGGCGAGATCTGGCCACGGCGATGCTTACCGGTGACCATGAAGGCCCCGCATATGCGGTGGGGGAGGAACTTGGTATTGATGAGATCCATGCCCGGCTGTTGCCTCAAGAGAAGGCTTCACTTATCAGTTCTTGGCAGGAGAAGGGGGAGCCGACCGCTTTTGTAGGTGATGGAGTGAACGATTCCCCTGCTCTGGCTACGGCCTATGTAGGAATGGGTACGGGTACCGGAAGCGACCTGGCAATTGAAACGGCGGACATCACCCTGATGTCCGGCAATCCGGTCTTGGCAGTGACGGCTGTCGATTTGGCCAGACGGACCTTGCGGGGAATCCGTCAGAATCTATGGTGGGCGTTCCTGTACAACGTCGCCGCTATTCCGTTGGCGGTTGCCGGGCTGCTCGATCCGATGATCGCTTCGGCTGCTATGGCTCTGTCGAGCGTATCGGTAGTTTCGAACAGCCTGCGGATCCGGCGATGGAGCCCGAGCGAGCCCACCGATGTCTTGCCGGGTCCTGAAGGGTCGCCGCCAAGCCCGCTACCCTAGGATTTGTGGTGAACGATATCGAATGGATTGATGATCCGGATCTGAGGGATCCGGTAGCGGTTCTGGCCTTTGAAGGTTGGAACGACGCGGGGGATGCGGCCTCGAGGGTTCTCTATTACCTGATGGAGCAGCATGGTGAGAGCCGGTTGGCGCAACTGGATCTCGAGGACTACATAAGCTACCAGGTGACCCGCCCGCTGGTGGCCATAGATGGGACGGTTCGACGTATCCACTGGCCGGCGACCGGATTCTTCGGTGTTCGGCTTCCCCGGCATGTTCACGATATGGTGTTGGTCGTGAGTGAGGAACCCCATCTCCGGTGGCGCCAGTACTGCTCCCAGGTTATCGAGGTGTTGCGCGGCCTCGGGGTCAAGCGGGCTATTTCCTTGGGAGCATTCGTAGGTCAGATTCCACACACGCTGCCCGTTCCGGTATTCGGGAGCTCGGACGATCCCGATTTTGCGCTGCGTATGGGGATCAACGTTTCGACCTACGAAGGGCCGACAGGAATAACCGGGGTTCTAACGGCCACTTTGTCCGATGAAGGTTTCGAGGCCGCCGGTATCTGGGCCGGCCTGCCCCACTATCTGGCCGGAAATCCCAGCCCTGTAGGTACGAGAGCCCTGCTGTATTCGCTCGGCGATCTGATCGGTTGGCGCTTCGACGTGACGCCGCTCGAGGAGGAGGTAGCGGGATATGAAGAGCAGGTGCGGGAGGCGGTGTCGGAGTCGCATGAATTGCTTGAATACGTGCGGAGGTTGGAGCAGGAGTCCGAGAGTCAGGCGATCACCCGGGGGGACAGCCGCCGTATGGT